>DATDXI010000067.1:0-3334 GCA_035289385.1 Candidatus Nanoarchaeia archaeon
CACGAGAACTGGCCAAGCCTTGGTTGAGCAAGTTTAGCGCCATACTATTAATCTTTTGAATCCTTTCTACATCCATGTTGTCACCTGCCTTATCATGAGTACACTACGCAGAGAAGTAGTATTATAATGTTTTCTATTCTCGCGGATATAGAATTATCCGCAGACTAGAGGGATTTTGAAAGGTATCACTCCTGCGTTTCCGAGATAGACCAAGACCAAAGCCAAGATTAATCCGAAAACTAAACCACCGATAAAGTACTTGAATTCAATGATCCCTAATTGGCCTCTTTTTTCCATAAGGAAATGAAATTTTTGAGATTTATAAAGCTTTCTGTCAGAGGTTAGTAGTTTTCTAGCGAAATGTTTATAAAGAGACCTAGAAAATACTATATAAAGGTAACGGTAAGGGTTCTGCCAGGTACGAAGAATGATCCGCAAACAACTGAAGGAATGTCCGGAATGCGCTAGCAAAAATATTTATCGTGATTCGGAGAAAGGGGAGACTATTTGTAGGGAATGCGGTTTAGTCATCGAAGACCGGATGATCGATTTTTCTCAAGATTGGCGGGATTTTGAAGATGATTCTGGGGGAAGCAAGCGAAGGACGGGTGCTCCAGCCACGCAGACATCATTTGATCAAGGTTTAGGTACAGAAGTTGGAACAACGGCTGATTTCTATAAGTTAGGGTCTGATAAGGACCGAGATAAGTTTTTCAGGCTGAGAAAGTGGAATATCCGTATAAGCACGGCTATCGAGCGAAACTTGAAAGTAGCCTTAGCGGAATTAAAAAGGGTAAGTTCATTCTTAAAATTGCCAAAATCCGTTGAGGAAGAGGCAGCTAGAGTATATCGTTTAGCTGTTCAGAAAGGATTGGTTCGAGGAAGAAGTATGGAGTCTGTTGTAGCGGGAGCATTATATGCTGCTTGCAGAAGGCATGAAGTTCCAAGAACCTTAGATGAGATGGGTGAAGCTTCTGGTATTGAAAAGAAAGAGATTGGCAGAACGTATCGCTTTGTGACTCGAGAACTGGGGATCAGTATCAAGCCTTCAAATCCTGCAGATTATATTCCAAGGTTTGCTTCAGCATTAAAGCTCAGTCCGGAAACACAGTCAAAATCTGTGGAGATCTTAGAGATGGCTCGAGATATCGAGTTAACTTCCGGAAGAGGGCCGACGGGAATTGCTGCTGCTGCTTTGTATGTTTCTAGCTTATTGCATGGTGAGAAGAGAACACAGCGGGAAGTGGCTGATGTTGCCGGAGTTACGGAAGTTACCATCAGAAATAGGTATAAGGAATTGATCAAGAAGTTAAAGTTGACGAAGGCTGTGGAGAAGAGTAAGAAGAAGTAGAGAGAGTTGTTTGTTTTTCTAGGGGTGTCTTGATGGTTGTAGAACATGGCTCCAGAACTTATAGAATTTAATTATACGCGTTATTTACGTATCATCGGAACATATCATGCTTTAAATAATGCTGATAGAGCGCGTTTAGAATTATTAATAGACCATGCGAGCTTTGTCGCTTTAGAATGGGATCAGCAGCGGCAGGGAGATGTTGATATAACTCTGATGGCGGAGCCTTTTAGAGAAAAAGCGTCTTATGATACCAACACCCATACCATTGTCTCTGGTTGTCTCAATAGTCTCTATTTATTGGCTTTTTTGAGAGGGAATGAGCGGCAGATCAGGCTAGCTAATGAAGGTAAATCTCCTGATGATCCTCGAGATACGGAAGCAAGCGAATTTGACTTTTGCTATACTCTTGCTCAATCGAAAGGAAAAGCAGTATATCTCGTAGATCTGCCTCGTTCTGAGCAGCTGTTAGCCTTATCTTCCCTGCCTGCACGAGCTAAGCTGCGACATTTTTCCTCTTTTCTAGCCTTAGCACCAAGACCAAAGCAAGCTGAAGAGATCATTTGCCAAAGAAGAGAAGATCATATGTTTCGAAGAATTGAAGAGGAGGAAGGCTGTTCACTGGAAGATCTCACCCGGGCAGGAATTTTGGTTGTGGGAACTGCTCATGCTATCAATTATCGTAAACGTATAGAGAAATAAATGTTTGCAATAGTGTGGCTTAGAGGTATATCTCCTGACTCCGTTTTTTTCTCTCCAGCTTCTCCATCCAATTCTCTGGAGGGGTATTTCTTGAACAGCTGAAAGATGATGAGCCCAGTTGCAACTCTTCTGTTTATGGTTAGTGGAGGTCAAATCTCTATCTATTTGTTACGAAAGATTATTATAAAGTGTGCTTAACGTATCCGTATCATGCAGCTCACACCAGAAATCAAAGCGCAACTAGAACAGCAGAAACAGCAATGCGTCTTCTGTAAACTTATTTCAGGAGAGATGGAAGCCAAGACAGTATTTGAGGATAAAAAAACGATGGCCATGCTCGATATCTATCCTGCGGTCAAAGGCCATCTCTTGTATCTGCCAAAAGAACATTATCCCTTAATGCCGTATCTCCCTCCAGAAGAGTTTCAACATTTCTTTGGGATATTACCGGAACTGCTCAAAGCAGTCAAAGAAGGCATGGCGGCTCCAGCGATGAATGTGCTCATCTCCAATGGAGGTGTGGCGGGGCAGCAAGCATCTCATTTTTCCGTGCATATTCTTCCCAGAGATGATGGTGATGGGTTCTATAATTTTCTGTTTGATGAAAATAAGCAGCTTAATGCAGATCAACTAAATATCCTTCAGCGTAATTTTCCTATGCTGATGGGAAATCATTTTCAGAAGAATCCAGCAGGATGGCATCAGGGAGCAGGAGAAATGCCTCGTTTTCTGAAAGATATCTCTAAAAAAAATCAAGTTATTTATGAAGATGAGAAAGTGCTGGCAGTCATCATCCAGCCGGGAGCAGCTCCAGGACAAATGAGGATATATAGCAAGACAGAAGAGAGGGATGCCTACAAATTGTCTGCGGAAGATATGACTCATCTGTTTTATGCTGCTTCTTATGCTGCTTCTCTTCTCTTTGAAGGTTTGAAAGCACAGGGGACAAATATTCTCTTAAGGTCAGGCTACACCGATGACAATAAGCAAGGAAGATTGCTTATCGATATCATCTCTCGAAAGGAAGGAGATGCTTTGCAGGGCATAATATGGAAGCAGAAGCAGCCGAGCTATAATGTTGATGATGTGAAAAGCAGAATTAAAGAGCATACGTGGAAGATAGGGATGAAACAGCAGAAAAAAGCTGCTGCAGAGCCGAGAAAGATTATCGTCCAAGAGAAGAAAACAGGTCGGCATGAAATCAAGGATGCTATCGAACAATTCAGAAAGCGATGAGAGGGGTGAGAGGAGCTAGTTTTAAGGGTGCAGCCTGTTTTTAGG
>DATDXI010000068.1:0-2146 GCA_035289385.1 Candidatus Nanoarchaeia archaeon
GCCATGAGAACAAAAGAAGGGTATTGCTTTATAAATATTCTTCAAAATTTGAATTTTATGGCAGACTTACCTCATCAATTAGGTGGATTATTAGGATATGGACGCGATTCTCATACTTATGATATCATCGGACAGCCGGATCTCGTCCTCCAAACTATTGGCAGTGTCCATCCGAATCCTAGCCATGCTGATATTGATCTTCAGGAAGCTTCCAGGATGATGCGAGCTCATCAACGAGTTCCAAAAGGCGTTTCCTTAGCAAGAATAGTAGAAGTAGGAATGAAACAAGGCTTCCCAGCAACCGTTATGCATCGTGCTCCAGGGGCAAAACTATTTTCCAGAGGGATAGATTATCAAGTTTGGAGCAGTCGGCTGGAAGAAGTTGCTGCTGCTGAACAAAGGCACTATGATAAGGCTGTTGAGGACCATCTGACTATTCTCCGAGCAGGATTAGGTATCGATTATAATCCCACAAATATATTTTATGATAAAGAACGAGGGTTTACCTTTATCGATCTTAAATCAGCTAATGCCCCTCGGGCGTTACTGACCATGTTTCATTATCCTGTTGTTAGTAGTCATCTTCTACAAGAGCATGACCACAGAAACCGTAAGAGTATCGCTCAGAAACTACAGACTGCCGGAGATGTACCTTATTCTTTTTAATTTTCTTGCCAGCTTATCAAGGTCAATAGCAGAACTCTCCACTTCCACTACTTTCTGTCCTTGCTCTTTCGCTTCATTCAGGCAAATCTGAAAAATTTCCGCATCCATATTTTCCCGGACTTTTTTCTTGTTATATCCTCTTTTCTCTAGGCGCTTCTGTAATATCTTCAGGTTAGAACAGGTGATAACAATGCATACATCAATCATTTCCTTTGGCAAAAGATGAGCAACATGGGAATCGATGATAAGATTCTCTTCTCGCGATTTCTCTACAACCAGCTTCTTCAATTTAGCAATATCAATAATATAACATTTCCCAGAACGGTCATATTCTGACGATATCTGCTGATAATGATGATGAAGGTCGAAGCGTTTCCATTTCAGTTTCTTGGCCAGCTTTATCGCTAATGTGCTTTTTCCAACTCCTGGAGTTCCCGTGATGACTACAACTTTCATTCAGCCATTAAAGAGGATAGAGCATATAAATGTTGTTCTTGTTGTCAATAAAGGTAAATTTCAACAGCTAAACATTTCAACAGCTAAACTAAAGCTTATGCTTTTTCTTTGCAGCCGCAGCAATTAACCCTAAGAAGAAAGGGTGCGGTTTAAGGGGTTTACTCTTGTACTCCGGGTGCGCTTGTGTGGATATTGCAAATATATGCTGTTCTTTGGGCAGTTCACAGATCTCTACAAAGAAATCATCTGGTGATGTTCCGGAAAAGACAAAGCCTTTCTTTTCCAAGACCTTTCGATACTCATTATTAAATTCAAACCTATGGCGATGTCTTTCACTTACTAACCCTTTCTTGCCGCCTTTCCAGTAACCATAAGCATCATATAACTCCCAAGCCAATGTTCCTTTCTTGACCACGCAATCATATGCTCCTAAGCGCATCGAAGTGCCTTCCCCTTTTATGACTTGATACTTCTCGTTGAACGGAATGCTATGGATGATCTTGTTCTTCGTCTCCAGATTATTCTCTTCCGTGTCAGCATCCTTTAGCCCGCAGACGTTTCTGGCAAATTCAACACAAGCTAGCTGCATGCCGTAGCATAAACCTAAGTATGGCACGTTGTTCTCTCGCGCATACTGGATAGCTTGAATCTTTCCTTCAGCCCCTCTTTTTCCCCAGCCGATAGGAACAATAATACCGTCAGCTTTCTTTAACAATTTCTCTGCTCCTTGCTCTTCAATAGCTATCGTGCTGACAAAGTCGATCTTCACATCAACCTCTGACTTCCAGGAGGCATGCCGAATGGCTTCTATCAGCGAATTATATACATCGACAAGCTCAAAATCTCCCTTATTTTTACTGAGATATTTCCCTGCAACAGCGATAGTTACGAACTTCTCTTTTTTTGTGGTAACAAGTGTCACTAGCTTCTTCCAGTCTGTAAGATCCATCTCTTTCGGCACAAGACCAAAATGGCGGATGATCTTGCTGTCAAATTCCTGCTCTGCAAACAACAACGGCACTTT
>DATDXI010000069.1:0-37005 GCA_035289385.1 Candidatus Nanoarchaeia archaeon
AGGTGCTGATCTTCGGGTATTACATACCTATTTTAGGCGAAGTGTTCCAAAGAGGCATCGGCTTCCTGGCAAAAGAGGGGGACATGGCCATTCTTCACGAGGAATTATTCCTTTGCAAGAAGGCCATGCTTTAGCCCGTGCTCAAGGGGATTATGCTTCATCTCTTGCTGATATCACCAGAATTTATGGAGCTTTCCAAACGGTCTTGGGGGAATTATCTGTCTATAAGTTTCCTCATGCTGTTGATGATCCTAGCGGAAAGCCTTCCCAGGCAGATGCTTCTCTTGTCCTTTCCATGCTGCATTATGCAGGAAACAATCCTGAGAAAAAGTCAGCAGCAGCAACGGGAGATGTTGATATTGTTCGGCTGTATGTTCGGTTTGTCAAGGAGCGAAAGGTAGAATCTTCAGTCTATGATCGGACAAAAGTTTTTCTCTATGTTCCAAGAGATCATCATGTCTTGGAGCTTCCTTATGAACGGTCAGTAGAATTGCTGAATTCTCCACTTTCCTCTCGGAAGATAGCACAACCTTCCAGCGGTATGAGTTAAGGCAAGATAATTTCCTCTGCTTTCCTCCCTTTGACGCCTTGTTTTATAGTTAGGGCCAGAGGACAGTGGTTACACTACTACTATTAAGTAGAAAATAAACCATAACATTTATATATAGGCACTACTTTTTGGTAGTTAAACACCTCGAAACACCTCTTTTTCCTCAGCATCCGAGCTCAAACTTGGATGTTGAGGTTTTATACTCACTATCTTGTTTTAAAAGAACTTTCTGCGTTATGGAGTTTTTCTCGAGAACTATGGATGTTGCTTCAGTCGTAACCATTATGAAACTACTATGTAGTGATAAATATAGAAAAATTTATAAAGATAGTGAGAGTATAAGGAAGAATAATGGAAAAATTACCTTCGGGAATAGTCAGTATAGTACAAAGAATAGGTGATCATCCTAGAAATGAAGATCATGAGGAGGGAAACTAAATGCCAGCAGCACGCGGAGACTTTGAACATGTCTATAAACGGAGAGATGAGCTGATGCAGGAAGGGAAGAGTGATCAAGAGATTGTAGAAGTTATTTCTCAGGAAAGAGGTGTTGATACAGGAAAATTGTACAATGCCCTTCGGCAATGGGTGAAAAGGAAGAGAATGGATCCAAATCCTAACAATATGAATCTTAATCCAAGAACAGCGGAATGGAGGGAGCGTGAAGGGCTCAAAGCATTAGTAGAAAGAGAATATCGTCAGGAACGCCATGGCGATGCTCGTGACTCTACTGTTCAGATTCAGGGTGTGGATTTTGGTGTTGCTGCAGAACGGATAGCGGAGCGTTATGGCTTGCCAGTTTCTGATGTGAGTTGGGTAGTTAAAACTTTAGGAAAGCATGGACGGATTACTTCTCAAACAGAGGAACATCTGAAGAGGAGAAATGATGAAATCATTTCAATGTACCAAGAGCTTGGTGTGGAACGACCTTATGAAGCAGCGCCAATAATCAGGAAGAGATTAAAGCCTCAAGGGAGTGGTGGAAGAATTTTGACAGCGGCGGCAATAGAAGTGGTAATTCATGATACGTTAAACATTCCTCGTCGAGCGTATACTCCTCCTGTTAGAGCATCTCCAGAGCAGCTGGACTACCGTGTCCAACGTCGGGAAGAACTGATGCAAGAAGGAAGGTCAGACAGTTATATATCTAAAGAATTAGCTTTAGAAGAAGTGGGTGATCCTTCAAATGGTGCTGAAGTTAAGATGAGAGCTAAGGGGGTCTATGCTTTTTTCAATGATAGAATTCAACGAGGAGCATTGCCAGAAAACCCAAACAAGCCTTACCAAGCACGCGCTGAAGGAGAAAGAGTTGATCTCTTTCGTTGATTGATAGTTATAGTTTTAGAGCTCTCTTTATGGTTATTCAACCAAAGATCAGCACTAGACTTCCCAAAGCAAGGCAGTACCAGGCAAAAGCGTTAAAATTACCTTTTTTGAGCATCTTTAACAGCCAGGTTAAGCTGAAATAGCCGACGATCATAGTTGTGATTACTCCGATAAGGAGAGGCGGTATATCCCCTATTTGGGAGAAATTTCTGAATTCCACTACTGTCGCTCCTAAGATAGCAGGTATGAACAGAAGGAAGCTAAATCTTCCTGCTTGTTCACGATCAACGCCTTGCATCAAGCCAGCAGAAATGGTCATGCCGGAACGTGAGACTCCTGGAAGAATAGCGATCGCCTGCAATGCTCCAATTCCAATCATGGATGTCCAGCTAAGATTCTTGTCTTTTGTTTTAGGATATTTTGATAAAAAGAGAATTGCTGCGGTAAACAGTAATCCATATCCGACTGCTTGAAGGCTGCCGAAGGCTTGCTTTACAATATCATTCAGGAAAATTCCTACTAAACCTATAGGGATCGTGGCAACAACTAATCCCGCTGCATACTGCAGGAAGTAGCTTTCTCTGCGCAGAATTCCCCTACATAACAAAAGAATATCTTTTCGAAACACAAAGAGGACTACTATCAAACTTCCGAGATGAAGCAGGATGTCAAAGATAACTGGAACTTCTAAACCTAGCCATTGTTGAGCAATAACCAAGTGCCCCGAAGAGCTGATAGGCAGCCATTCAGTAATACCTTGGATGATCCCTAAGATGATTGCTTCAATGATCGTGGTCATGATGTTTTTCTCTATTCCATTGATGGTATTTTTTTCTATTTATGTTTAGGTGATATTTTAGGAGATATTCTTGTTGCTTTCTCACTACAATTCAATAACGTTACAGACTTTCTCTACAAGCTCTTCTTTCTTTTGTGGATTCCAAATATCCTGCTGAATTTTAGGGTATTGAGGAACGATCTTTAAGAGGGCTACTCGCAAACGTTCCGTAAAATCTTCTTCAGGATGTTCTCCTAGATCTTCCAGCTTCTGCATCACATCGGTGACGAGGAGCGGCAAGACCATCTCCATCATTGTTTCATGTTCGGTGACCATGGGCTGGCTAGAAGTGGAGTATTTTTATATGTTGTGGAAGAGATACTAAGGAGTTTCGGGCTGATGGTACGGAGTTATTTACAAGCTAATAATCAGAATTCTCAACCCTTATTATTTTTCCAGAATGTATTTAAATAGGCTGTCATCCGAAGAGGTTGTGGCCAGAAAGAAAATACGGGAAATTGATGCCAAGAAGATCATCTGCAGCCAGTTTGGCTGGAATTATCAGGGGATTTTAGTAGATTCTTCTACAAACTTAGAAACACTGCCAGGGCAATACCCTTGGCTCCATTCTGGCAAGGTGGTGGTAAAGCCAGACCAATTATTTGGGCAGCGGAAAAAGCATGGTTTAGTGCTCATCAATGCCACGTTCAATGAAGCGAAGATGTTTATCTCTGAAAAGATGAACGAAACGGTCGTCATAGGAAAAGCAGAAGGAAAACTAACTCATTTTCTGATCGAGCCTTATGTTCCTCATGACAAAGAATATTACCTCTCGTTCGATTCGCAACGTGACTATGATCTGATCCATTTTTCGGAGCAAGGGGGAATAGATATCGAAGCAAACTGGAATAAGGTAAGAACGATCAAGGTATTTCCATTAGACTTGCTTGATGATTCAGTGCTAGGGCAGCTTTCTGGGAATATCATCATTCAAGGCTTCATCAAACAGCTCTTTTCTGTCTTTAGGAATCTTGATTTTTCCTATTTGGAAATAAATCCGTTTGTTGTTTCTTCCAGTAAAATTGATAATAGAGATAATAAAAATAATAAAGATAATAAAGAGAATAAAAGCACTATCTTCATGCTGGACATGGTGGCTCAAGTTGATGATTGCGCTTCATTCAAAAATACTAAAGCTTGGAACGGTTTAGAGTTTCCAGCTGAATTTGGCAAGCAAAAATATCCTGAAGAGAAGCATATCGAAGAGCTGGACCAAAAAAGTGGAGCTTCATTAAAATTAACTATTCTTCATCCGGAAGGGAAGATCTGGAATATTTTAGGTGGTGGTGGTGGAAGCATTATTTATCTGGACATGATTGCTAACATTGGGAAGGGTGGTGAGATTGCCAATTATGGCGAAGCCAGCGGAAACCCTTCTGCTGAGGAATCATATGAGTATGCTACATCTATCATCTCCTTGATGCTACAGCACCAGGGAAAAATTTTGTTCATCGTCGGAGGGATAGCAAATTTTACCGATGTTCGTGATACATTTAGCGGTTATTGCCGGGCATTGAAAGATTTTGCAGGAGAGCTTCGGAAGCGAGGGGTAACTATCTTTGTACGCCGGGGCGGGCCGCATTATGAAGAGGGATTACAACAGATCAAAACGACTGCTGAGCAGCTGGGAATACCTATCTTTGTTCACGGGCCGGAAATATCGATGCCAAAAATCATCCAAATAGCGGAGAGCAGCTTATGAGATTAGAACCTTACGAATTGTTCAACAGTGAATCGACAGCATTTTTCTATAATCTGAAGGCTAAACCTATCCAACACATGCTTGATTTTGATTTTCTGTCTCGGCGTGAAAAGCCCAGCGTTTCTGCTATCATCCATCCTGGCAGCAAGGGCTATCATAAATGCTTCTTTGGCGGAAAGCAGATGCTGATCCCTATCTATTCCTCTCTGAAAGAGGCTGTAGAAAAACATCCTGACACCTCCTCATTGATCAATTTTGCTTCATTTCGCTCAGCGTTTGATTCTACGAAGGAAGCATTAGCCGCAGCTTCCATAAAAACAATTACGATCGTCGCTGAAGGCATTCCGGAGAGGCAGACCAAAGAGTTGATTGCCTTAGCCAAACAGAAGGGCAAGACGCTGATCGGACCAGCTACGGTAGGTGGAGTTGTTGCCGGGCAATTCAGGGTAGGAAATGCGGGAGGGATGAACGAAAATATCCTCCGTGCTAAACTCTGTCGGCCAGGCAGTATTGGTTTAGTGTCAAGGTCTGGGGGGATGATCAACGAATTTTTTAACATCCTCTCCAGAGTAACTGATGGGGTTTATGAAGGCATGGCTATCGGTGGAGACCAATTTCCTGGCTCTACGATGCTGGACCATATGCTTCGTTACGAAGCAAATCCCAAGATTAAGATGATCGTCGCTTTAGGAGAAGTTGGGGGAAGAGCGGAGTATGACATCATCGCTGCCAAAAAAGCTGGCTTATTGACTAAGCCGATCGTGATGTGGGTTTCCGGAACTTCGGCATCCATCTTTCCTTGGGAAGTGCAGTTTGGCCATGCTGGAGCGAAAGCAGGCTCTGCAGAAGAATCTGCCGTTGCAAAAAATAAGGCGCTTCAAGATGCTGGCATCATCGTTCCAAGGTCATTTGAAGCGTTTGAAGATGTTATCCGAGAAACATTTAAAAATCTGGTGCAGTATGGAAAAACACCTATGCAAATACCTATAGTTAAAGAGAGTATGGCTAAAGATATTTTACCTCCAGAAATACCTGCACGGAAAGAAACTCATTTTATTAGCACCATCTCTGATGATCGCGGTGAAGAGCTGCTCTATGATGGGATTCCTGTACCCAAACTTGTCGCTCAGGGAGCTGGTATTGGAGATGTTATCGGCTTATTGTGGTTCAAGAAAAAGCTTCCTCCGTCGTTTACGGGATTTTTAGAGCTGGCTATTGTGCTAACAGCTGACCATGGTCCTGCCGTCAGCGGGGCACATAATGCTATCGTGGCAGCCAGAGCAGGGAAAGATGTTATTTCTAGTTTGATCTCTGGTCTAGCGACGATCGGACCGAGGTTTGGGGGAGCGATCGATGACGCTTGCAAATATTTTAAGAAAGCGTATGATCGAAAGAAGGATCCTGCCGATTTTGTGCAGGAGATGAAGAATGCTGGGATTCTTATTCCAGGTATTGGGCATCGGGTGAAATCTTCTAAAAATCCTGATCAGAGAGTAACTTTGCTGAAGGAGTATGGGAAGAAGAATTTTTCTAAAACTTCTTATCTTCAATATGCTCTTGCTGTTGAACAAGTGACGCTGCAGAAAGCAGACAACCTCATCTTGAATGTCGATGGCTGTCTTGGAGCGTTGTTTCTTGATGCTCTCGTCTCTTCCGGCTCATTTACTGCAGAAGAAATCCAAGAGATCGTTGATGTAGGATATATGAACGGGCTGTTTGCCTTGGCTAGAAGCATCGGGATGATCGGCCATATCCTTGACCAGAAGAGGTTAGGAGAAGGATTGTATCGCCATCCGACGGATGATATTTTGTATGTGAAGGGATGAAGAAATCTTAGCTTTGTTTAAACCAAAAAAGTTAGATCAACACTTCTTTATGGGCAAAAAACTACTACTATTGCCTGACTTAACGGGAAGATTTATATACATAATATAATGTATGTAGGTACATAATGAAAACTGAGCTCAAAATATTAAAGCACTTTATCCAAAACAAGAAATCAAAGACTATTAGAGAAATAGCTCAACAAATTAAATCCGATTACAGAATAACTTATATTGCAATACAAAGACTTATTGAAAAGAATGCTCTTAAAGTCAAAACTGTGGGAAAAAGTTCTTTATGCTCGCTGAATGAGGAATACTTTGGAAATTATGTCTACGAGACTGAAAACGAAAGAAAAGAAGATATACTCAAAAATAAAAACATGAATCAAATCTACAAAGAGATAATGACTAAAGTGAAGACAAGTTCATTTATTCTTCTTTTATTTGGTTCTTATGCAAAAAGAAAACAGACAAAAACCTCAGATATTGATCTGCTCTTTATATCAAATGAAAGCGGCTTTGAAACTAGAATTTCAGACATTCTCTCATTACTCCCATTAAAAACTCATGCTTTGGTCTTTACAGAAGAAGAATTCATCAGAATGAAAGATGCTAAAAAATCAAATGTGATTCAAGAAGCGATAGAAAGTAATATCATACTGTATGGGATTGAGGCTTATTATAGGATAAAAAATGCTTGACGAAAAGCGAATCAAAGAAGCGGAATCAAACGTGAGGCAGTATCTACAAGATGATCTGCTGAAGAAACAAACGAATGAAACTGCCAAAGCAATGTATATTGAAAATGCTGATATCTCGCTGGAAACAGCAAAAAGACTTCTGGCCTTGGAAAGTATAGATTATCATCCTTACCTTTGGGTAATTGTCCCTTCCTATTACTCGATGTATTACATTGCCAATGCTGTGCTTTTGAAATTAGGTTATAAAGTGGGGGATAAAGTAAGCCATAAAGTAACTGTCGATGCTATCATCGTTTTTGTCAGAAACAAGCTCAAGAAAAACCTCTTAGAAGAATATGAGAATGCTCAGGCAGACGCACTTGAATTAATGTCACAACGAGCCGATATTTTGCTGAAATCTTTGGATGAAGAGCGAGAAAAACGGTCAAAATTCCAATACCAAATGGATGAACAAGCAAAGAGAGGAAAAGCCATTACTTCTCTGGAACGGGCCAAAGAATTCGTGTTCGAGATGAAGAAGCTGTTGTGATAAAATATCCTTTAGATATTCAAAATCTTACTCAATTTGTAGTATACGTTCTCAAATGTTCATCTTGCCGTAGCTTGTTGTTATCCCAATCAGTCACACGTAAATCGGCAATTCTCAGCCTACCTGCGGGCAGTACTTTCTGAACAAATAAACGGTGAACGAGAGGATAGTCTTCAGTAGGAAATAATCCTGATAAAAAAGGAGTATAATCTTGAGGATGTTGTTCAAGATGTTTAAAAATATCCTGTGCCAGTTGTTCTGGAGCAGCAACGACAACATATACTCCACCACTAAGCCTGCCACTAGCATCAACAACTAAGTTGTTTGGTCTCAGATAAAGAAAGGAGGCCGGAGTACTGCTTTTAGTATGGACCATTTCATCAATCGTGACTCGCTCTGCTTCCCGCTGAGCAGTATAATGAGCTTCTCTTTCAACAATATCATATTCTAGTACTTCTCTACCAGCCAGTTTCATCATCCTATCAATGAAGGAAAGACTCCTAGGAATTTTTTCCTTTTTTTGATAAGTAACTTGTACTTTCTCATAATGGTATAGATCGCCCAGGAGAACAACCTCTTCGCAGGGGGTACTATTACTTCTATTTGCAGATACATAGTTTTCCATATAAGTATTTAATCTTAAATCACTTTCTCCCTTACCAACACCTTTGGTAAGAACATGCTGTTTATCTTCATCATTTTGAGGCAAGGACCTTAAGTTCCAAGCTGCGGCATAGTATTGCCATGTTTGCCCTCGTTGCCCTCGTGGTACTTCTATTGCTTTCGTTTTGCCAGAATTAAAAGCGGAAATTCTTTTGGAATCATGGTCTCCAGGTAATCCTCCCCAGACAAAAAGGTAGTACCCCCCTTCAGTTCTTACTCCTTCCAAGCATGCTTGTAGTGACATGATAGTATAGATTTACCACTCTTTTTAAACCTTTATGTTGTTATTACTATGCAATAGTCTTTAAATACAAAAAGAAGCGATTGAATTGGCAGTCAAACATAACTATTATGATTATCCCAGAAAAATAGACTTAGAGGGACTTGCTAAGATTGCCAAAGTAAAAAGACAAACATTACAAGAAAATCTACGGTGTGCAGAGAAGAAACTTGTTCCTTTCCTTACCGAGAATATAAGATAATGCTCTTTCTTTGCATTAGTCTACCAAAAAACTTCACAAATTCTTGAACGTCAACACTTCTCTGCCGAAATCTTTGCTCCAGTTCTTTAATTTGTCGTGTTCTGTCGTTTTTACGATCAGTTGAGCATCAATCTTGTCTTGGTAAGGGTCAAGGTATTTTGCCCCAAAATGTTTCTCGACGATGTCTTTGGACAAGAAAGGATCGTAAGCGAAAACATCAACTCCCTGCTGCTGAAGGTCTTTGATGAGGTGCTTCACTCTCGAATTTCTGAAATCATTTACATTCGGCTTAAACGTCAGCCCCAGCAATACTACTTTCTTTTTCTGATTTTTTTCTGCTGTACTCTCTAAAATCTGAAGGATCTTGCTGCTGTAATGCTTATGCATATTATCGTTGATCTTTCTCCCAGCGAGAATGACTTCTGGCTTGTAACCAAGCTCTTCAGCTTTATGGGTGAGATAATACGGGTCAACGCCAATGCAGTTGTGTGCGACAATTCCATTGGTTGTTATCAGCGTTTTTGTCGCAGGAACTTCTAAGGAGTATACAACATCTGTCATTCTTCGTTCAATGGCTTGAATATCTAACGTGATAATTTTGCGTAAGTGTTTGGCATATGGATAAACAACATCTCTTTTTCTTTCACAGAGATATTTCTCTACTTTTTTCTTTTTATCCCCCAAGAACCAATGTTGTAGGCGTGAAACATCTTTTGGTCCGCTGATGGTCAGATATCCTGGGCGTTTTGCCAGTTTAGGGAGGATATTCAGGTGCAGAAGGAGTAATACTGCCTGCTGAAAAAGTGTTTTGCTGGAACTAAAAAAAGATATGCATATACTTGTGTTATCATGGGTGAACTCTTTTCCTTTTTTGGAATATGTTCTCGCTCCGGAATATATAGTAACACCTCCATCTCCCCGAAACATTCCTTTCAGGAGTTCCTCTTTTATGCTTACATTAGTTTCCATGAATTGCCAAGGTATTTGCATCGTGTAGCAATCTTTGCCACAACAGAGAACATTCCGCAGCAGAAATCCAAACAGCAGCGAAGACACTTTGATGACCGTAGCTTGATAGGTCTTGTCCTGGTATATGGAGAAATCTATTCCCCTCCTTTTAAGAATGGCTTGAACATCATCTAGATATTCCTTCTCCTGGCGGTGAAATGTGAATCTGGTCCTCAACGTACGATCATCTGTAATGCATCCTTCGCTGAGATAATAGCCCAGCAGCCTAGCCATCTCCTTATCAAACTGGAAGATGCAGGGAAATTTCTTCAGCCCAGGCCCTCTTCCCGTGCATAAATAAATATTGCGGCGGGAGATCCCTATTTTTTTTTCTACTTTAAGAAATTTCTCCAACGGTAGGTAATCCCAAGCATAATAATTCCCTTTTTTCCCAGAAAGGGAGCTATTGATGATCGCTCTAAAGTCACTTATTTTTTTGCCTGCCAATTTAACCCTGATCTTTGGATATAGCGAGCGAGGAAGATACTGCAACATGTCGATAAGTGGTATCTTTTTCCTGGTTGGCAGCACCTTGCTGAGGACCAACTTATCTCCTAATGAAAGATCTTTTGCCAACTTGATCTTAAAGCCTTTGTCATAGACTACCACTGGATGCCGCTCCGTAACAGTCAAATCATAATGATAGGGGCCGCGGATGCATAGCCCATTTGAATCAGTGCGTTTTGATGCTATGGATACGGGCTGAAATGATGCAGTGTTCTTATCAACGTCATACGACCATACCTGAACATCATCAGGATAGAAAAGTGTTGTCTCTTGCGCTTGTTCAGAAGGGCAGTGCAGCGAGTCCACGAATCGGCCTATCTCTTCAATCCGTACGCCTTTCTTATCTTTGACAAAAATCAGCGTTTTTTTATCAAAGCAATGGCCGCCAACAAGACCAGGATGATACTTATGGAAATTCCACTTCGTGCCGGCAGCTTCCAAGACATCATAGACATCAATGTTCATCCTGTCAAAGATCATTGCCAATTCATTCATCAAGGCGATGTTTAAGTCTCTCTGGATATTCTCGATGACTTTAGCGCCTTCCGCTACCTTTATGCTTGATGCTTTGTGGGTTGTGGTTATCCTGCTATACACATAATCGATTGCTGATAAGCTCTCTTCATCTATTCCTGAAACGATCTTTGTTACCTTATTGAGGGTATGCTCTTTATCTCCTGGGTTAATCCGTTCTGGAGAGTAACCTACTTTAAAGCCATCTTTACATTTCATTCCAGAATATTTTTCAAGGAGAGGGACGCAGACATCTTCGGTAACGCCAGGATAGACGGTACTTTCATAGACGACGATGCTGCCTGTCGACATATGTTCTCCTATCGTCTGAGAGACGGAAGTGAGACAGAAAAGGTCCGGCTTGTTCTGCTCATCGATAGGTGTTGGCACGCAAGCGATGATGAATTGAGCTTGTGCTATCTGCTGCGGATTACTGGTGAAAATGATGTTTTCTGATTTAAGCAAACTGGAATCGATGTTAGAATTCTCATCAGAGCCATTATTTAATGTTGCCACGCGCTCTTCATTGACATCAAAGCCAATAACGTTAAAATGCTTACTGAGCTCTACTGCTAGTGGTAATCCCACATAGCCTAGACCTACAACACAAATCGTTTTTATTGCTTCTGTCATCTTTTTGTTATCGCCATTTTTGGTAGGGCATACCTATTCTATAATCTTGTTTACCTCTGCTGATATTGTCGGTACCATGTTACAAATTCTTTGATTCCTTGCTCTATCGACACTTTTGGCTGCCAACTCAGAACCTCTTTCGTCTTCTGGATGTCGGCAAAAGTGGCAGGAACATCACCTTGTTGTAAAGGAAGGAAGTTCTTTTTAGCTGTTTGGCCTAACTCTTTCTCAATGCAAGAGATGAAGTGCAGTAATTCTACAGGCTTATTATTCCCTAAATTAAGAATGTGGTAGTCCTGCACACGATCTAACGACTTTATCACTCCATCGACAATGTCAGTTATAAAAGTGAAATCCCTTTTATGGTTTCCTTGATTGTAAACGTCAATCGGTTTGTTTTCTAGGATAGCTTTCGTAAATTTAAAGAGAGCCATGTCTGGCCTTCCCCAGGGACCATAGACGGTGAAAAAACGCAGCCCTATACAATTAAATCCGAAGAGCTTATGGTAAACATGGGCATAGAGCTCATTCGCTTTTTTGGTGGCAGCGTATAAACTGATGGGATGATCGACAGGATCGTCAACGGAAAATGGAACTTTAGTGTTTCCCCCATAGACGGAGCTTGATGAGGCAAATACCAGATCCTTGATACCATATTTTCTCATCAATTCCAAGATGTTTAATGTTCCCAGGCAGTTTGCTTGCTCGTAGGCAAAAGGATTTTCTAAAGAGTATCGTACACCTGCCTGGGCTGCCAAGTGGCAGACTTTCGTGAATTTGTGGTTATGAAAGACTTTTTCAAGCTCTCCATAATTGGAGATGCTGACTTGATAAAAACCACGTAATTTATCTTTGATACGTGCCAGGCGAGCTGTTTTCAAGCCAACGTCATAGTAGCTGTTCATATCGTCGATGACTACTACTTGATCTCCACGTTCTAGTAAGGCTTTAGCTACAGCGTTTCCGATAAATCCTGCTCCACCGGTGACGAGGATCGTTGCTGGTTGTGTCTTGTCGATACTCATCGTCTTCCTACTCCATAATATTCAAAGCCTTCATCCTTCATCAGTTCCGGCTCGTAGATATTCCTTCCGTCAAACATCACCTTTTCTTCCATCTGTTTTCCAAGATCTGAGAAATGGACATTCCTGAATTCATCCCATTCTGTCAAAAGAATTATTGCGCTGCTGTTCTGTACAGAATCATGGATGTTATGGCAGTAGGTTATCTGATCCCCAAACAATGCTTTGACTTCGGGCATGGCAATAGGATCCATGACTTTTATGGTTGCTTTCCGTTTTAACAATTCACTGATAATAGTAAGGGCAGGAGCTTCTCTGATGTCTGATGTTTTTGGCTTAAAGGAAAGGCCCCAGATGGTCAGTGTTTTTCCTTCTATCGTTTTCCAGCGCTGATCCATCTTCTGAAGAAGAATACTTCTTTGTCGCGTGTTTAGGGCATCAACTTCCCTTAGCAATCGGGCATCATAGCCTTTTTCTCTGGCAACATGGTAAAGAGCTCGGACATCTTTAGGAAAACAGCTTCCTCCATAACCTATTCCCGCTTGGAAGAATTTAGGGTTGATCCGGTAGTCCATCCCCAAAGCTTGAGCGACAATTCTCACATCTGCTCCAATGGTATCACAGATATTAGCTATCTCATTGATGAAACTTATTTTTGTGGAAAGAAAAGAGTTGTTAGCATACTTGATCATCTCTGCCGTTTCCCAATCTGTTTCTACAACAGGAATGTACATGCGCACCCGTCCGGTGTATATTTTTCTGACGATGCTAAAAGCCTTACTTGTTTGTGCCCCCACGACGATCTTGTCAGGATGAGTGAAATCATAGACTGCTTTACCTTCTGCCAGAAATTCCGGGTTTGAAACAACTTCAACTTCCGAGTGGGGATTTATTTTCTTGATGAGGAGATGGCATTGTCGCGCTGTTCCCGGCGGAACGGTGCTTTTGTTGATCAAAAGCTTGTAGCCTTGGGCAAACTTCCCCACATTTTCTGCAACGGAGAAGACATATTGCAGATCTGCAGAACCGTCTTCTTTTCCTGGTGTTCCCACGCAGTTGAAGATGACTTCCCCAAATGCTATCGCTTCAGGGATGTTCGTAGAGAAGGTGAGTCTTCCTTTTTCTTTGTTCTGCAGGACAAGCTCTTTAAGTCCTGGCTCATAAAAAGGGATATCTCCTTTTTCAAGTAGGGATATTTTGTGGCTGTCAATGTCTCCACAGCGGATGCTATGTCCGAGATTGGCTAGACAGGCTCCTGTCACTAGGCCAACGTATCCCGTTCCTATGATGGTGATGTTCATTGTTGATACACCTTTTCTGCTTCTTGTAATCCTTCCAGGCTGCCGATGTCAAACCAATGTTCGTCAAAGACAAAACCATGAGCTTGGCTGTTATCGATAAGATGTTTTATCAGATGTCCTGGAGCATCAGCCTGGCCGTGTCTGGCAAGGTCTTGGATGAGAGGGATATCTTCTTTGCTGAATAAGTAACAAGCAGTAGCTGCCAAGGCGCTTTTTGGCTGTTCAGGTTTCTCTTCGAAGTTAATGATTTTTGTACTGGTGGTGTCTAAAATACCTACACCAAACTTCTTTTTCACTTTTTCTTTATCTTTAAGGTCGTGGAAGGCTACTTGTGATTTTTTATGATGATAGAAGAAATCAACATATTTCCTTAAAGGGAAGCCAAATAAGTTGTCTCCAGCGATGACCAAAAGATCATCGTTGATGTTTTTTTTACGGATGACAAAGCTGAGATCACCGATTGCGCCTAACCTATCGTCATTTGATGTTGTTTCGTCATCGACTAACGTTATTTCCTTGTTGTAAGATTGCTGGTCGAGCCATACTTTAAACTGATCATAGAAGCGGTGGTTGGTGATGATGTAGATTTGCTCGATTTCGGGAAGAAGCTGGATCTTTTCAATGATATGCTCTATAATGGCTTTTCCAGCTACTTTTAACAAAGGTTTAGGAGTGTTCAATGTTAAGGGATACAGCCTGATAGCGTAGCCTGCGCAAAGGATGACTGCTTTCATAGGGATATTTCTGTGTGTACCTCTATTTTTATGAAGAACATTCAGAATATTGCTTTAAAAGGGTTGTGGAAGAGGGAGTTATAAAGACAATTGTTATAGATGATAGTAGAAAAAAAGGTGGACAGCTTACCAAGTTTCCTGCGGCCAGCTACACTAGGCGAGTCGTGGTCAAGTGGGATTTTCACTCTGCTCAATCCCACGATATTTTTTTAGAAGAAAGTTAGAAGAAAAGTTGGCTAAAGAAAAATAAGGTGGACAGCTTACCAAGTTTCCCGCGCAGTGCAGTACAGCTCGATACGGATGTGGTCTTAACTTCTGAGTTCGAAATGGGATCAGGTGAACCCCACGCCTCTGGCCGTCCAAAAGCTATTTTTACCTGCTCATTTATAAAGATTTTGCTTCATTTTTTAGGATGTAGCGCAGAATACAAAATAATAAAAAGAAATAGATCCTCTCTTTCTTATGGTAGATTCTTTTGATCTTAGCGATCATCTGGGCATGAAAAGGGGCTTTACCGGATTCCGTCTCGGCGGCTTACGAGCAGAGGATATTGTTGATGCTGCAGGAGAGCCGACGGGGTTAACCGTGAAAACACCACCCAGCAGCTTTACGGAACCAAGACATCTTTATCATCAAGGAAAAGATACGGGCTATACGTTGGGCGGTCCTTGGAGTGATGTATTTCTTGATCCAAACCAGCAGCCGACAGGTTATGTCCTTGATGCTAGAAGCAGAAGGAGAGAGAATCATATTCTGTTGCATTGACTAGAGGGATGGTCGTCTACTGAATCTTATTTGCATAAGTGTTTAAAAACAGCTCTGGAATGTTTATTGGTATGGAAAACACAGAGATGATAGCGAATCTCGAAAAATATTCTTATAAAAAAGTGATCGTAGCAGATGTCGATGAGACGATATGTGAAACCTGCCATGTGGTTGAGGAGAAGATGGCTAAGGTCATCGATTCTTTAATTGCAAAAGGGTTTATGTTTGCTTTCATCTCCGGGACGGAGCCAAAATATCTGCGGGAGATGATCACCTCCAAGCTCCGGCAAAAACATTTTCTGCTTCCTGCGACTGGAACGATCTGTTTAGAGATGGATTCTGGACAAGAGCATTCTGGACAAGAGTATTATCGTTATATGCTGACGGATGAGGAACGGAAAGAGATCCTTATGGCATTACGGCAATTAACTCGAGAATTTTCTATTCAGTCTCTTACTACCGTTGAAGACCAGATCCAAGATAGAGGTACGCAAGTGGTGCTCTCTGCCATCGGTAGGAATGCTCCTCTGGACAAGAAGAAAGCGTTTGATCCTGACGCTTCAAAACGGAAAGTATGGATTCGTTATCTTCGCAGCATTCTTGGCGATGAGAAGTATGAGATCAATTATGCTGGGACAACATCTATTGACATCACCAAAAAAGGGCTGGATAAAGCTTGGGGGATCAAGAAGTTTGCAGAATATTTTTCCATTCCCCTCTCTTCCATTCTGTTTATAGGTGATAAAACTCAGCCCGGAGGCAATGATTATCCTGCTACAAAAGTTGTCGATTTCCTGACGGTAAAAAATCCAGAAGATACGTTTCGGCTGCTGAGTGCATTTGATCAACGCTTATGACGGACTGTAGAAGACTTTAAATAAGAAAGAGATTTATTTCTCCTATGGAAAAAGAAGTGCTGGACAAGATTCTCCTGGCAGGAAAAGTAGCTTCTCAGGTAAAACGTGAAGGAGTAAAAAAGCTTGCCGTTCCAGGAACCTCTTTTTTAGAAGCGATGGATTATTGTGAAAAGAGAATTCTGCAATTGAAAGGAGGAATAGCCTGGGCGCAGTTTGCCGTGAATGATGTTGCGGCCCACGACTGCTGTGCGGAAGATGATGTTCGAGTTTCAAAAGAAGGAGATTTGATCAAAGTAGACATAGGGGTGCATGTTGATGGCTACATTGCTGATAATGCCATGACTATCCATTGCGGCTCAAGCCATGAATATCAGGATCTTATTACGGCATCTCAACGCGCTTTGAAAGCGGCAATTAAATTAGTCCGGCCTGGCTGCCAATTATGGGAATTGGGAGAAGCGCAGATGTCAGAAGCGGAAGCGTTGGGCTTTACGACGATCAGGAATCTCTGTGGCCATAATCTTACCCCTTATGTTGTTCATGGTGGTATTTCTATCCCCACGTTCAACAATAAAGATAAGAAAGAATTGCAGGAAGATATGCAGATAGCCATCGAGCCATTTATCACCTCTGGCGATGGCCTTGTGAAAAGTAAAGGTAGGGCAACGGTATTTATGATGCATAAAGAGCGAAGCGCGCGTTCTCCTTACGCTCGAAAAATAGTTGATTTTATCAAACCCAGAAATGGTTTGCCGTTCACTCATCGAGATTTGACAAGAAATATCGGGAAAGGGCCTGTTGCTTTAGGTCTTCGGGAGCTGCTTCAGTCAAGGATTCTTACGGAATATCCTCCGTTAGCAGAAGTGTCTAGTTCCTTTGTAGCTCAGACAGAACATTCCATGATCGTTAAGGATAAGCCGATCGTCTATACAAAAGATGAAGAGTGAATGTAAGGGCTATAGTATTTTACCTATCTTTCCAGTTTCCAACCTCTCCAAAAGGTTTATAAGATAATTCTTCTTTGTTCATGCCTGTAGGAATGTGATAGATGTATGAGAAAAGCGCGAAAAAAAGAGGATAAAAAGGACGCATTGATTACGGGTGACAGCTTAGCGTTAACTCAGTCTACGATCGACAAGGAAGAAATAAGCATTGACGATCTTCATAAGGATCTGGAGAAGAAACTGGAAGAGCAGGGGTTTATCTTTGACAAGAGAAAATTTATCATCCAAGATGAACATTGGACGCTGGGGGAGAGAATTGCTGACCGTGTGGCAAAATTTGGCGGTTCTTGGTATTTTATCATCATCTTTGGTTTGTTTATTATGACCTGGATGTTCATCAACATCTATCTTCTTGTTGCAAGACCTTTTGATCCTTACCCCTTTATCCTTCTGAACTTGATATTATCCTGCCTTGCTGCCATGCAGGCTCCCATCATCATGATGAGCCAGAACAGGCAGGCACAGAAAGACAGGAAACAGGAAGAGATCAATATCGAGAAAGAGATATTGGATTTCAAGCAAGATCGGCTCGATTTAATTCTTGATCAGAAAGAGTGGGATTTGTTGTTAAGCATGGATGAGCGCCTGAAGAAGATTGAGCGTATGGTTCAGCATTCTAGGAAGAATAAGAAGAGATGAATGGGAAGAAAAGAATACATCTGAAGAACTTTTCTTAAACTTGTTGTTGTTTGATCTTTGGTAAGATGAAGTACGTGAATATTGCCGCTAGTCCTAGGATGGTTAGAAACACTTGCCAAGGAATGATGGTGAAAGCAAAGAGAAGGAAATTTGCTATTACTATAATTATTAGAACATATCCCATGAGCTTAAGATGTTTTCCAGTCATGACTGATGCTCATCCCCTCTATTTTTGACTTTCTTAGTCAGCAAGGCGTTGAATAACTGTCTTGAGCGACAACAATGTTTCCATCCCGGACTTCATATCTCTCAGCAGGATCTTTTTCTTCTTCACTTCCTGCTCTCCTAAGATGATGACATAAGGGATGCCTAAGCTGCTGGCATATTCCAGATTCTTGGAAACTCCTTTCTTGCCGATGGCAATATCTGTGGGGATGCCTGCAGTTCTTAATTCCTGGAGGAGAGCTAACGATTCAGGGATGGTGTTGATAGGAATAACAAGTACCTTTGCCGTGCTTTTCTGTTCCTGTTGCCCAAGAGCTTTAAGCGTGTCCATGATCGGCTCTATGCCAAAAGAAATGCCAACAGCAGGAATGATGCGTCCTCCACCTAAATAATTTCCAATGAGGTTATCATATCGCCCTCCTCCTGCCAGAGAAGAAGCAACTGCTCCTTTCGGCAGATAAGCTTCAAAGACGGTCCCGGTATAATAAGCAAGACCTCTAGCTAGAGAAACATCAAATATTGCTTGGCTAATCTTCATGCTCTTCAGATAAGAGAATACTTCCTCTAATTCCTGAAGCCCTTCTTTGCCTTCTGCTGTTGTTATCTTCTTCTGAAGCTGTGACAATGTTGTCTTTGCTGAAATGAAGGAGAAGACACTTTCTATCTGTTGTTTACTGTATCCTCGCTCTTTCAGTTCTGTAGTGACACCTTCAACACCAATCTTATCCAGTTTGTCGATAGCGATGATCGCTTGCTCTTTCTCTTGAATTCCTGCTTGTTCCAGAATGCCGTTTAACACTTTTCGATTGTTGACTTTGATCTTGATGTTCAAGTTAAATTTCTGGAAGGCAGCAGCAGTCATAGCAATAATCTCTGCATCTGCTAGCATCGAGCCTGTACCAACAGTATCAATATCCATCTGCCAGAATTCCCGGTATCTTCCTAATTTGATAGGGCCGTCACGGAATACTTCTCCTACGGCATAGCGCTTGAAGGGCATCTTGAGGGTAGGATTCATGGCTACATATCTAGCTAAGGGCACGGTAAGGTCAAACCGCAATCCTAGATCACGGTCTCCCTGGTCATTCAGCCGGAAAATTTCTTTCAATGCATCAGATGCTTCTCCTGCTGCGAATTTTGCTGCCAGCGTTTCATAGCGTTCCAGAATAGGCGTCTCTAAGGGCATGAAGCCATAGAGCTCAAAGATCTTCTGCAGCGTGGAAACTACCTGATTCTTCAAAAGCTTGTCTGACGGTGCTATGTCCCTCGTTCCTTTCGCTAATTGGATTTGATTCATGGTTTGTCCTCCTGAGTTAATGCTCCATAGTTTATAAGATTTTGTAAAGGGCTGAATCGGTTATAAACTAAAACGCCATCGCTTTTGAATAACGTAGCAAATATCCCTAATCCCTCTCTGATACATGTTTTTCCTGAAAGCACGATGTCAATAGCGTAATCTATCGAACTATCCGTTGCTGCGGTGACATCTACCTTTCCTTCAAGGGAGATATACTCTACATCATCCTGTTGGACTAAAGACCTGATTAATCTCTCATATCGCCCGGGAATGACGACACGTTTCTGTTGAAAGTTAGGAGTAGTCTTTCTTGTCAGACTATTTCCATAGGCTTTCTTGAATTCTTCAAATCCCATCCCTCCTTTGCCAAGAACACATAATGTTGGGAGTCCAAATATTGAATCTGCGTAAGATCCTAACCATGATAGATTCAGGGGGATAGAAGTTTTTGACGCGGCCATTACTGTTGGATCTTTTGCTAGTAAGCATTCATTGACTAAGTCTTCACCAGTAATCCCAAAGCTAAGCTCTTTGCTCTTATACACTCTCTCCGGAATCTCTTCACCTCGCTCTTCCTGAAGAACATATTGTGGCCATCCTCTCGATGGTGGGGGGAGTGTAATCAATCCCCTATCTCGAACGTAACGCAATCCTTTATTGTTGGGAACATAAACGGTGAATATCACCAGCGCTTTCTTGCGCCTTAGCCTCCAATGTGCTTATTATTTCCGCTTCTGGTGCTCCTAATCCTTCCGCAATACATCTCTGCGGATTTTCCAAGTCTTTCTGTGGTATTGTTGTTCTCATATTTTTTATCTCCCCGTTTAGAGCCCGGTCGGCTTGTTGAGGCCTGCCGGAGAGAATCGAACTCCCACTTCTAGAGATCTGCAATGGTTAAAGATAAAGGAAGATTATCACAGTCTAGCGTGCTATCCGCTACACTACAGCAAGCATTAAAAAATGTCAAGGGGCAGATGCCCTAGAAATGATGGATGAACAGAGAGCTCTCTATTTCCAAACATTGACTATAAGAAAAATTTTGACAACTACTAAAAATACTAACAATGAATACAATCAACTCGATTCGTTTTATTTAACTTCGCTGTCATATTACCCTAAAAACAGAGCAAGTATATAAATGTTTCTATGGATATTACTGGTTAGTGACTACATTATGGCGCGATGTTTCTTTTACCTTGGGCTTTTGCAAGAGCCATTTCCATACAGGCATAACTTTAATCATTTTGTTGTCTACCTTAAAAGAATTTTCTTGATCATATGTTAAAATGAGCCCTTCTTTCAGTTTAAAATAATCCAACGCCTCCAGGAGCCCTTTAAGTTCTCTTTTTTTATTCTCTTCAGTTAATTCATAGCAAACTTGGATAGCAAGAATTATTTTCTGATCCTGCTTTACAACAAAATCGCACTCTTTTTGTTCATTATAAAAAAATATCTCTGGAGATTGCCTTTTCAGATGACCAAGCACCACATTCTCCAGTAACTTTCCTTTATCAGGGGAAAACTGAATGGAAAGAAAAGTTACGAAAGCATTGTCAATGAGATATATTTTCCTGGGCCGCATCATCCTGTTCTTTGCCGAATAAGAGAATTCTTCAACAGAATAGATGAAGAATGCTTCTTCAAGATATTTCAAATATAAAGAAATTGTCTTCTTGCTTACTTTTATGCCTTTCATCTGAAGTATTTTCTCAAAACTTGTCACAGAAAAGCGGCGGCTGCAATTATTTAAAAGGTAATTCATTAATTGCTCTAAGAGATCATAGTTTGTAATCTTATGCCGCTCTACAAGATCTTTATAGAATGTGGTTTCGTAATATGCTCTCATCTTTGTTTTCTTCTCTTCTATTGATTCCTCTTTGATTACTTCAGGATACCCGCCATTGACCAGGTACTCTTGAAATATCCGTAAAAATTTGCCCCGGAGTTCGCTATAATCTATTTTTGGTGAATATTCTAGCCCACGGAACGAAATAAACTCCGAAAAAGAGAAAGGAGAAACAAAAATAGAATGGTATCTGCCGCGTAGCTCCGTAGCTATCTCTTTACTAAGCAATTTTGAAGAAGAGCCACTGATGATGATATGATATTTTTGCGTGTTATGAAGCCTTCGCACAAATGTGCTCCAATGATCTACTACTTGTATCTCATCAAAGAAGATATATTTTAACTCCTTATCGGTCAGTTCCCGATAAGCTATAAAGAGATCATCAAGATTCTTATCTGTTAAGCCTACCAGCCGATTGTCTTCAAAATCAATAAACAATATTTCTTCCCGATTATGATTTTGGAGGAGCTTTTTTATGATCTGAAAGATAAGATACGTCTTTCCCACACGCCTTGGTCCGGCGATGGCTAAAATATCGGAGGTTATTTTCCAGGGTATTTCTCTTTCTATCAGCGGTGGTAGATTCTTCTCCCACCATTCTACAATGATCTTTTTGAATATTTCCCTCATACTTTTCAAAAGAAAACACTTTTGCTATATAAATGTTTCCTGGAGGATACACTTGTTGTATAAACGAAACGATTTATAGGCAGTGTCAGAATTATAGCTGATCTGGATAAGGGCATCTATACTTTCGCCTTTACTCTAAGCCTGCTGTTTTCCTGGCAGGGTATGAAACTTCCAGCGCATGGTGAGGAAGGCGATAAAGCTCAAGAAATATCCTCCCAAATAAGCGAGGTCTGCTGCTAATCCTGCTATCCCATAAGCATTGCTGGTTAATATTGACGTATAGAAGATGTCTCCGATCAGGATGCAGGTGCTGGCGATGAAGAACAAGGTCAGCGGACTGCTCATCGTTCCTAACTGAGATGAGAAAATGATGACGCTAAATCCGAAGGAGATGATCAAGGCGCTGGCTATGGGATAGAAATAATGGAGGAAATGCTGTCCGGGACCTAATGTTATCGTGAGGATAATCCCGGCAACCGCTGCAACAACCACTAAACCAAAAAAGAGAAGTATCGGCAGTTTGTTGAGAGAGGGGGCATTTCTTACCAATTGTATGGTTAAAGCAAAGAAGGAAATAAGGATAAACAGCGCTCCACCTACCCAATAGACATCAGAGATGCCGGGAAAAGAAGCGGATTTCATGACAACACTGGTAAGGTAAAGAGCTACTTCTCCGAGAGAATATAAGATGTATCCTACCACAAGGAAAAAGAAGATGAAATAATTGCTGTCGCTGAAGAGCTCTTCCAGCTTGTCATGGAAGAATCTTTCGAGAACGATGAAGCCCATTATGGCTGCAAGTACGGCTGATGCTGTGATTAAGCCTGTCAATAGGTCTTGAAATCCGTCTATCACCATGATGGGAAGAAAAACAAAGGGATATTTAAATTGTTTGTTGGGTTTAAATCCCTACTGCTTGCAGTGGAAGCATAAATCTCCCAACAAACTTTAAAAAACCAGCAGCTTGCTGCGATTGAATTTTTATTTCTCTGATTTGAAGACGGTTCTCTGCTAGGTTGCTTAATACTTATTCAATAATGCTCGTAATTGCTGGATAGAATTGACGGTATGGTGAGGCTCCATATCTTTTGATGCTGGAAGATCCTGAGCATTCTTGCCCCTCCTGAGCCAGATGGTTTTCATGCCTAGCTGGTTGCCGTATTTTATCTCGTTGTTCACCTTATCACCTATGACGAGAACTTCAGAATGGCTTACGCCAAGATCTTCTGCCACGTTTTTGAAAACATCTTTTGATTTTCCTGTCACGATATTGACGCTATGAAATAATGGCTCAATAGGCTTAATGAGCTCTTCCCTCTCTGGCACTTCATGCTCTTTTACGGCGCTGACAACGGCCAATTTTAGCCCTTTCTTCTTTAGCGACTGCAGAAGGTCAAGCGCTCCTTCTAGGTATGCTCCGTCTTCCCATAAGGTGCGGTTAAAGTCAAATATTATTGCTTTCATGAGGGAAAAGGGCAGCCGCGGGGAATCGAACCCCGATCCAGGGATGTCTATCGTTTGACCACAGTCCCTTATTCTAACCGTTGAACTACGGCCGCCATATGGGGAAAAATGGGCTACCCGTTTATAAAAGTTATTCAAAACATTTATGAGATAGCTTTTCTTTTTTCCTTTATGCGCCAGTCTTACTCTTTAGAGCAGCTTCAGAAGATCTTTTCCTCTTTTCCTGGCACAGGAACAATTCGCAAGAGTTTTCTCTTTACCTCTGGCTTTGAGAATTCAAACTATTATGCAGAAACAGATGTGGGATGGTATGTCATTAAAATATTTGAAGGGATGGGTGTCTCTCGGGAAACTATTTTGTTTGAAATTGAGGTCATGGTTTGTTGCACTGAAGGTAAATTACAGACGCCAACTCTTCTTCGATCAAAAAAGAATACGTATTATGCTCCATTCGAAGGGAAAATTGCCATAGTCATGGACTATCTCCCAGGAGACAATCTGCAGGGGAAAAAAATGTCTTCTTCTCTTGTTCAAGAGATTGGCGATCAAGTTGGCAGAATGGATGCTCTCTTGTCGAAATTTAAGGATGGATCAAAAACAAGGCAGAACTATGAGTGGGATTTGAAGAATTTCCTGCAGTTAGAGCCTTCTCTGCAAAAACTTCCTTCATCATTTGACCGAGAGCTATTGCAAAAAATATTTGATCAATTTAAGGCAATAAAGCCCATTTTTGATACACTTCCAAGAGGCTTGATCCATAACGATTTAGCGGCCCATAATTTTCTGGCACGACGTGGGAAATTGACCGGCATTATCGATTTTAGCGATATGGCTTTTAGCCCGTATATCCAGAATATTGCTGTCTTTCTCTGCCAAAGTGTTTTCGCCTACAATTGGCAGCCCCGGCAAGTGAATGTTTTTCTCCAAGCGTATCAAAAGCATAACCATCTCTCTGCAAAGGAGCTGTGCATCCTTTATGATCTTGTTCTTGCCAGATACGCTCAGATCATTGTGGAGTTCAACCGCTGGAATGTTGATTATGGAGAAGAACAGCAACGGACGGAGTATATTAAGGACTATTATCATTTCTTGAAGAAATTTATGAACATAACCAGAACAGAATTTCAACGATTATGTTCTTAGCCATCAAATCATCAATACGTTCTGCTGTCGCATGACTTTTACTTTAATCTTCTTGCTGTATCCGATGAATTCTCCTCCTGCCTGGATGGGGAAAGGCTCTCTGCTTTCGACAATAATCTGTTTCCCTTTCAATGGAAGTAGAGGATCCCTTTCCATATTGAGAGCAGTCAGCAGCAAGGTCCAGAGGCGCAAGGGCTTATTGGAAGCAGTAGAATGCCGATTGATGACAGCTAACCCATAAACAGAGCCATCTTTCATGTCCGTTTTTCCGATTAATGATCTGATGCTATAACCGTAATAGGGGATCTTTGCCAAGGTAAGATTGATGCAGTTTTTGAGGTGATAGCGTTTTCCATCGACGGTGATGGCCAACTGGAAATGCGCCTTTGATTGTGGTATAGCTCTTGCCGCAGCTTTGACATAATGAATCAAACTGCGCTGTTTCCCTTGTTCTGTCAGGCGTGGAATCTCTGCATCGATGCCCAGGCTTAGGAATCCGGTCAGAATCGTTTTTCCTTGAAGGTCCAGGCTAAGCACATCAAGAGGAACTTCTCTGAATCTGAACCTCGAACGGAGATATTCAAACCGTTTGCCTTTAAAGAAATGGGAATAATAAGCATTGCCGGCTCCTAATGGGAAAAAACCTAGCGCTTTCTTCCAGAACGGGCGGTAGTTTAACGCGCTTTCAAATGATCCATCGCCGCCAGCGATAACAACATGCTTTATTTTTTTCAGTTTTTCTCCCATGCCCTTATACATATCTTTTGTTTCCGGGAGATAGATCAATTCCGCTCCTCTACGCTCACAGAATTTGTTCAGTAATTTTCTCCGATAGCCATCATGGTAGCCGCTGGACTTTCTATTCGCCAAGACGACCATCTTTTCTTTCTTGGCCAGCTTCCCCAATTTCTTTTTCTTATTGAGATGATGCCAGTAGATCATGATATAAGCAGCTACAGAGCCAATAGAGATAAGAGCTACTATGAAAGAGACGAGAGCTACGATCATGTCAGGGAATGATAGCCTTTGATAGCCGCTATACGCTAGCACCTCGTTGGCTACTAGGGTAAAGACCAAGAAAAACTGGGCTTTGATGACAAGGGCACTGTACTTCTTCTCCTGCTGGATATTGATATCTTCCCTGCTGGACATCATTCTGATGATCAGGAAAACAATATCTCTTAACACAAAGATGCTCAAATAATAGATGCTGAAATCTTCCCTCAGCCAGAAGACAAAGATCAGGCAGACGACAAGAAATTTATCGGCAAATGGGTCTAGGAATGATCCTACCTTCGTTACTTTATCTGTTTTTCTGGCGAGATAACCATCAATCGTATCAGAGATGAAGGCCAGCAATAAGAGAGAAAGGGCAAATAATGAAGAGGAAAAGCTGTTTTGATAGATAGCGTAGATGATAACTGGCGTTACGGCAATCCTGTATATTGAAAAAAGATTGGCCAGATTCATTCAAGACGAAAAAGGATGGAGATTAAAAAAGGTTTTGGTCGATTATGGTGTTGACATGAAGATTTTTATAGCAAGCACTCTTTCTCCAATTTCTTACCTTCACCCCATCATCCCATCCATCCCTGGCATTCCTCCTGGAGGCATTCTTTGAGAATTTCCTTTTCCTCCCAGAACCACATCATCTATCCTTAAGATCATCTCTGCCACATCCGTAGCAGAAGATAACGCCTGTGTTTTTATTTTCAGAGGCTCGATGATTCCTAAATCCCAGGCGTTGATCACTTCGCCAGTAAAGACATCGATGCCGGCCCATTTCTGCCCTCGGTCGTGAGCAGACCGTAAGGAGGTTAACACGTTGATAGGGTCAAGTCCAGCATTCTCTGCCAAAGTTCTGGGAACAATTTCCATCGCTTCCGCAAAAGCCTGCACGGCCAACTGTTCTCTGCCGCTCAATGTTCTGGCGTAATTCCTCAAGCCTTTGGCAACCTCCATCTCTATCGCTCCGGCACCTCCGACGACAGACCCGTCTTTCAAGGCTGCTGCCAGATCTCCGATAGCATCGGTGACTGCTCTTTTAATTTCCTCAGCGACATGTTCTGTGCCTCCTCTGATCAAAAGGGTTACTGCTTTAGCATTGGGGCATTTCTCAACATAGATCATCTCTTGCTCATTGACTTTTTCTTCTCGGATAACACCTGCATTTCCCAGATCGGCTGAAGAAAGGTCTTTCCAGCTGCTGACGATCCTTGCGCCAGTGGCTCTTGATAATTTTTCCATGTCGCTCTTCTTGACTCTTCTAGCTGCAAAAATTCCTGCTTTAGCCAAAAAGTGCTGAGCTATATCATCGATACCTTTCTGGCAGAACAAAACGTTTGCTCCGGATAATTTTACTTTCTCGACCATATTCATTAAGGTCTTCTCTTCTTGGTCTAAGAAAGCATTCAGCTGGTGAGGGTCAGTGATCTGTATCTTAGCGTCGATTTCCGTATTTTTAATTTCCATTGAAGCATCCACCAAGGCTACTCTTGCTGATTCTACCCGCTCGGGCATAGCCGGATGCACTCTTTCTTTATCCAAGACGATGCCTTCTACCAATTCACTGTTGTCCGTGCTTTGCCCGATCTGGCGTTCTATTTTGATATCGTTCTTGTTGATGATATTTCCTGAAGCGACCTTTTTAACAGCCTTGACGATGAGGTCTGCCAACTTGTTCTTGCTGGATTCTGCGCCTTTTCCGGTCATGGCTGTTATGGCAACTTGACGGAGCAATTGTTCATTGCTGATGGTCATTCTTTCTGTCAGCATGTTGAGGATTTTTTGCGCTTCCGCTTCCGCTAAGCGATAGCCTTTAGCCAAGACAGTAGGGTGGATATTTTGGTCCAGAAGGTCTTCTGCTTTTTTCAATAATTCTCCCGCTAAGATGACGGCCGTTGTTGTGCCGTCTCCTACAACATCTTCCTGTGTTTTGGCAACTTCTACCACCATCTTGGCAGCAGGATGCTCAATCTTCATCTCCTGCAGTATTGTTACACCGTCATTGGTGATGATGACATCTCCCATGGAATCAACGATCATCTTATCCATCCCTTTCGGGCCTAGTGTTGTCCTGACCGTCTGGGCGACGGCTTTCGCAGCCATGATATTATTTCTCTGGGCATCTTTTCCGGTCGTCCTTTTGGTATCTTCCGGCAAAATGAATATGGGCTGAATATTGTCTGACATGGTCTTTCCTCCTTGGTAATGGCATTATCTATAGAACTCTATCCCTTTCTTCTTTCAAGAAAAAATGCTTTTATAAAAGTTATGGAAAAAAAGGGGATTTTGTTCAGAATTACTCTCTTAATTTCTTAACACCTTGAACGATAGCCGCAGCACTTCCTAATCCCATAAGGGCATCAGCTACATAGAGAATAGGGTCTGCATTTTCTGGAAAATAAGCTGGAGCAACTGCGGCAACAATTCCGCCTAAGACTCCTCCTATCATGGGTACCCCTCCTAAAATCCTAGTTGAATTCCTGTCTAAAATCCTGTCTAAAAATGATGGTTGTGCTTCTCCAAAGATATGTAATTCCGGTAAACCTAATTCTACCACCGTTCCTGTTGGATCAGAGGTCCTTCTTACTCTATAAAAATGATACCCTAAATTATATTCTTGACCATTTCTGGATTTAACGATTCTCTGCTCATCAAAAGACCTTCCAAAACCATGTTCAACGACACCTTCATGTAGTTCTCTTAAGACTTTCCAATCAGCATCTTCAGCACTCCTGCGATAAATCCTCTCGTGTTCTCTATGAGATTGAATCGCTCTTTGAATATTTTTAGGAAGTTCTTCAAATGGAGTTTCAGGAATAGGACCATCATATTTTGGGAAAAATTGGTTGTCTCTAAAGGTTCTAGGATAGTACCTATTGGCATAACTTTCCAGAGGATCAATCATCTCGAGAGTATCATATAGAAATCTGAATTTTTGAAGAAGTGATCTATCTATCGCTCTTAAAGTAGCTCTCAGCCTTTCTTCATCCGTATCTCCTGGCTTATGGAGGCCAAAAGTGCCATAAATCCTCTCATCTGAAATAATCTCTCTTGCCGCTTCTAGAGAAATAACCCTACTTACTCTTTCTTCTAAATTAGCTCTCCCCTCTTCATAAAATGAAGAAATTTTTTCAAATAATCTTTTCTTTGATATTAATAATTCTCCAAATAATTTTCTCTTTAGCATTAATCACTTTAAAGTAGCATTTATTTAAATATTTAACTAAGAATTGGTGTATCCTTTGCTATAAAAGTTATGGAAAAAAGGGCATTTTTGCAGTATATTTTTTAAAGTACGTGCTGTAGCAGAAAGAGATGGATGACTTCACTCAATTGCTGGCACCAAGAACTCTACAATCATGGGAGAGAATACAACAGGTAGCTGAGCCTTACACCACTGCAGTTGCCGGCATTTCCTTAGATGTGCGAGTGGATTTCATTGATGCTGATGGTTCTTCTTCTTCTTCTTCTTCTAAGGATTTTCTAGATATGGAGGCGACAAACGCTCTCAGCCATGCTCTTGGCCATCGTGCTTTGGTGGCTCCAGCAGCTCCCATACCCACAGAAGGAACACGAGAGGAATATAAAAGAATCTTAAATTTCTATATCCAGCTCTTTAATCAAGTAGGCCATTTTGCATCGGCAAGCAGGGATACGTATAGTGTTGCCATGGCTCGTGCTTTGCCAGGAGTTGCTTCCACAATGCAGCTACATGAACTTTGCACAACGTTTATGGACTATGTTGGAGAGAGAGATAAAGATGTGGGAATTAGGCTTACGTCCATTAGTATCATCGGTCAAACTGTAGAAAAAGCAAAGGCTCATGCGTTCTCCTGGGCGATTGGTGACGAGATGGATGAAACGGATTATACTAGCAGGAACATGGGCACTCAAGAATTGCTCCTCTTGGACCTTGCTCCTTCATCTTATATGCTATGGTTAGCCATGTCAGAGTGTGGATATTCTCCTCAAAAGGCATTCCATTCTCTTCGTGATATCCCCTTAACTGATGCTTTGACATTACTAGAACGACGGAGCGGCGAGTTAATAGTTTCTCCTGGGGATTTTTTCTATGAACCATATGCTGAACGAACAGGTCTCAGAGATTTTTTAGAATCTCTTCATCCAGAAAGAGAGGAGATAATGCAAGGCTTATTGAGGCAACATCTTTCCGGACAATATGGCAGCTTAGTAGATCGCGCTCTACGAATCCCAGCGATCGTTCAGGAAGCGTACTCTCTTCTCCGCCAGGGCCATGTAGCCAGTATCGTGCAGGTGGCTGATGCTTTGCAAGGGGTCAATATCCAGCAAGAGCTCCAAGCTACATTTGGCAAATATCTTCCTGGATTTTCTGCATCTCTCGAACGACCTCTAAAAAGCTAATATCCCACCACAACAATCTTTATTAACCCTCTTTTCCCTTGCCAGAGTGAAGGGAGCGATGTCTAAAATCATTTTTCTGGGAACAGCAGGCAGCAGTGCTGTCGTGTCAAAACAGCTTCGCGCTTCCGGAGGCATCATTTTACAGGTAGAAGACCTGCAGTTTCATCTTGATCCCGGGCCGGGAGCATTAGTCAAGGCTAAAGAATTTGGAGTGAATCTTCACCAGACTATTGCCGTGCTAGTCTCTCATAACCACATTAACCATTGCAATGACCTTAATGCTGTCATTGATGCGATGACGCACTCGGGGATTGAGCAGAGAGGCTTGTTGTTGGCGAGCAAGTCGGTCTTACATTCGACAGAAAATAATCATCCTTTTTTAACCAAGCATCACCAAAAGATGTTGGAGCGTATCATCCCGTTAGAAAAGAAACATAAAGTGGCTATCGAATTATTGGAAATCCATGCCTTGCCTGTCGATCATACTGATGAGGATGCCATAGGGTTTAAGTTTTTCTGCCCGAAATTTACGTTAAGTTATCCTGGAGATACGGCGTATCATGAAGCTCTCGTTGAAGAGTTAAAAGGCACTGATATTTTGATCTTGAATGTTCCTTATCCGGATGATAAAGCTATGGGCAAGAATCTAGATGTTCAAAGCGCGGTTAAACTTGTTTCTCTCGTCCAGCCAAAGTTGGTTATTCTGACTCATTTTGGATTAGAGATGTTGAAAGCAGATCCCTTGCAGGCAGCTCGTGATATCCAGAGGATTACGGGAGTGCAGACGATCGCTGCTCAAGACGGCTTGATGATCTCTCCCGATATTGTTGAAGATAGGTATCGGAGCAATGTTCGGGGATTTGATAAGTATTATTTAGAGAGATGATCTGAAGGAATTTGTTGGATTCTTTTGCGTGATTAACGTCATAAGTTGTTATTCTTTTCGCAGAATTTTATCCATGGCCTTGCCTTTTGCTAATTCATCAACAAGCTTATCCAGATATCTTCCTTGTTGCGTCAATGGGTTTTTGATTTCTTCTATACGATATCCGCATATTACCCCTGTAATCAGGCGAGCATTTTTATTTAATTTTGCTTTCAGAAAGAATGTTTCAAAAGTCACCTGATCATCAATGAGTTCTTGCAGTTTTTTTTCGTCAAAACCAGTCAACCATCGTATCACTTGATGTAATTCTTCTTTCGTTCTGCCTTTTTTCTCAACCTTTGCCAAATAATGGGGATACACTGATGCAAAGGTCATGTTTGCTATACGTTTATCATGATCAGGCGTTCTTTTCATTTGTTAAACCATTTTTTAGCGCTTGGTCTGCGGTGAGGACAACCTGGCCAGCAGCAAGGTTGCCGTTCGCCTTCTTTTAACTTTGCAACCATACGGGCGATATGTTCGGCTCTCGTTTCCGCTTTTTTGACTATAGTCGTCCAGCAGATCCACTCGTTGCGTTGGATTGGTGTAAGGCTGTTCCATCTCGCCAGCACATTCAGATCAGCAGTTAAGGCTTTCCTCAAATCTACCGGCACTTTATGGGGTCTATCACTCACTATTGCTTTTTCGCTCATTTTTTTGCTGGTGTCAAATAGTATGGGTATATGAATTAAAGAATTGTGGCATATTAAACCTTTTGTTTGTTAGTACGTATTTCTCACATCGCGCCGACAGCCATCGGTCTAGGTGTAGAAGTTCCTGTAACGTATCGTGCTGCTGCCTTCAGTTTTCCGCCAACTCTTGATAAGAAACTTTCTTTTGGTGGAGAAGCTTCCGTAACGATTTCCATGGTTGGAGCGACAGCATAATCTGCCTGTTTTGATCTGCCGGAAACATAATCGGCTGCTTTTCGTAATCCGGCATACATATTTCCGATGATATGTCCCGCTGCCAATGCGGCTAATCCCACTACTCCTGCTGCTGGCGCTGAGCCAGTTCCCCAGAAGGCGATGAGTGAAAGATATCCTCCCACATAGGTAGCATACGCAGGAACAAGATATCGTCCTGTCTGCCATTTATCTTTTGGCGCCATACTTTCATGAGCATACATTGTTGCCTTACCTTCCTGAAATAGATCTATCCCTGGAATGGACCGGGAAAGAGCATACCACGTTGGAAATGTTCTTTCGCTGAAATCTTTGGCATGCCCTAATTCATGACGGGCAATTGCTGGAACATCGGAATAAATTATTGCTGTTTTGGTGAAAGGATTGTAATGGTCTGCTCTGAATAGTTTTGCTAGCAATCCTTGGTAGAACGTTGCAGGTATCCCTAAAAATATCCTTCCCATGATGCTGATATCTTTCAGTTTCTCATCGGTGAATAATCTAGACATATCTTCAAATACTCGGCTATGCCCTGCCCTGACGGTAACATCATCCATTCCTTCTTTGACGAGATAATCTTCGATATGCTCTACCGTCTGCTCTCTAGGAAGATTTGACACACTCCAACTCAATAATCTCAATCTGCCCTCTAAGCTTTCGAAGAAACCCCATCCTCGGGTGAGAGGGTCATCACGATCGATGATGATCGTATTGCTGCCTACATTACGAACTTCTCGCTCCATGAAGAGATCTAATGACATAAGACATTCTTAGAGAGGGCAGTTTATAAATTTTTCTTTTAGTTTGTTACTTTTTAGTGGTTATAAAATTAAGGATACTACCCAAACTACTCCCCATCCTAAAAAACAGGCTCCGCCGATGAAGGGCATGGCAGGATAGAATTTATGATGATCACCTTTCCAGAGCAATAAAGCCAGTCCTGCAGCTGCAAAAAGGGGAATGATCAAACTTTGCCATAAGCCTAGTTCTTTCATGATAACGCCGGCAAAGATGAGTGGGAAGCCGATATCACCGCCACCTAGCAGGGCTGTTCTTGTTTTGCTGGGGGATTTTTTGGTGCTTGTTGTTGCTGAAGCTGCTGTTGCTGAAGCTGTTTTTGTTGGTGTTGAATCTTTCTTGATCTTATAGGGGATGTATAATCCGGCAAAGATGTTTGCTTTGGTCTGTGATGTGGCTAATGTCACCATATGTTTTGATTTCCATACGGCATAGGCATCATAGATGGCGATGAGGATGATCAGGATGCTTACTGACCAAAGATTGAGGATGGGAACAAAAATGACGGCTAATCCTCCATAGATAAAGACTTCGGTTAGATTCTGCAGCCAGAAGTTTGGCTTGAAGACGCGCCATACTGCCAGGATAAAGGCGACGGCAGCAGCTATGCTGGCTGGTAAATAGGTGCCTAAAGACATGGTTAATGCTATGCCCACAGCAATCAGGAACCAGATCTTCCACACCCAGGTCCAGTTGAGTTTGATGAGGATCAATAATAATATCGTTCCGATGATGATGGAACCTAAGATGGGGGCGTAAGAAGTTTGCTCTTCCAATGGCGGCCGTTCTCCCACGGGCAAGTCTTCAAAGATAGTTTGCCCTTGGATATCGCTTTGTTGTTTGTCGATGCTGCTGTAAAGGACATTCAAGCCGATATACTGCGCTGCCAGGAAGAACGTTAAGAGCATCAAGGTAACTTGCAGCGTATGTTTCATGGGAGAAGGAAAGTTTGAAGGTTTAAATAAGTATGGATGGGTTTGTGTATTTAGTCCTATACAAAAAATAGTGGCAGGTCGTAAAATCCAGCGAGGCTTTCAATAAGAACAATATGATAACTATCCGTTTAAGCTTAAAGCCTCGCAACTAGACTTATCTTACGAAGCTATTAATGGATTTTACCTCTTGACCAAGCCACTATTTTCACCGAACTAAATACGTATGGATGGGTTGAAGACACCTCTTTATGTTATGCAAAAATGTTAAGCTGTCTTTGACGCAATCTTCCACAAATGTTCAAAGTGACTTTTATACGTATCTGCAATATGGCTATTCTTGATCATCACTGCCGTAACCGGCGATCCCCAGGTGACGATAACGACTTTATTCCCATAGATGAAGGTATTCGTGGGGTTGAATTGTGTTTCTTCTAAAAATTTATAATCAGTGGTAGGGGCTAATTTTTTATCAAACAAGAATATGCCTTTTCTTTTTGCGGTTATTATCCTCTCTTTGATCTTATCATTCTTCAAATCACGGAAGTACTGCTTCATAAATATGGGGAGGGCATCTTGATATTTTTGGTCATCAATGCCTGTAACCAGAACTTCCTTCTTCGTCTTGATAATATCTTTCAAAAAATATTTTAACCCTTCATTTCCCTTGAAGACTTCAACAAACGTATCTTCTTTCGGCAAGTTTGCCATCGCTTCCAATTCTGGTAAGATAGAATTAACAGCTTCTTCCTGCGCTTCTACACTTTTTTTCTTTTCTTCAAGATAGTGCTTAATCTTCTCCGGAGATGTTGCCTGAAAGAATTTCTTTGCTCCCTGATAAACATGGGTTACTAATCCCTTGTCCATCAACTGTTCTACTTTATCATAGACATGAACCCGATAAATCCCTGTCCTCTTCCCAATGTCATAAGCGGTGCTCGATCCTGATTTGAGCAGGTCTATGTATATTTTTATCTCGTTCTCCGTTAGCCCTATCTTTCGCAATGCTTCAGTGTTCATGATAACAACCATTTCCATACAGGAATAATTTTTATCTTTTTATGATCTATTTTGATGGTTTTCGTTTGATCAGAAGTTAGTATTGTTCCTTCGTTGAGTTTGAACTTTTCTAAAGCACAAAGCAAACCATTCACTTCCCTATCTTCATTTTCCCGGTTAACTTCGTGGCAGACTTGAATGGCTTCAGTTATCTTTGCTCCTTGGCGTATGATAAAATCACATTCTTTTTTATCAGAAAAATAGTATATCTCTTTTTCTTTTCTCTTAAGTTCCAGAAAAACTGCATTTTCAAGAATCCTTCCCTTATCTTCAGATAATTTAAACCCAACTTTGGTGATAAGACCAGTATCAACACAATATACTTTTCTGGGGTTTAAGAGCTGTTTTTTAACAGAAAAGTCAAATTTGCTGATGAAAAAAAATAGAAATGCATTTTCAAACGAATCAATAACTGATTTCATGGTGGCAAGATTGGTTATGCCTGAAATAGCTGAAAAAGAACGTAAACTTGCTTCTCGTGAAATGTTTGATAGAAGAAACAATGATATTTCTTTTACTGGCTTTTCCATATTTTTATTAAATTTCTTTATAATATCTCTGTAGATAATATTTTCATAGAGTTCAGGCAGCACTCTTCTTTCCATATCATCTCTAGCGAGAGGGATACCCCCTTGTGTAAGATATCCAGAAAACTCTTTTCTCAGGATGGCTTGTATTTTTGAACTATTTTCCCAATCCGAAGTATCAATTTGCTTGGCACTTAGAAATTCATGGAAACTAAAAGGATATAGGCTCTTGCTAAGAGACCTGCCAGTTAATATTGTAGATACTTCTTTGCTTAGCATCTTAGAATTTGAACCTGTAATAAAAATAGGATGCTTATCTTTTATCCTATCAATCCATTTTTCCCAATAGCTTACTTCTTGGATCTCATCAATGAAGAGATAACATCGCTCAGCATAATTCTTTTCTTGCAAAAAATCAAGAATTTTCTGGAAATCATCAACAGAAAAATGAAGAAACCGCTCGTCGTTGAAATTAAGATAAAACCATTCTTTCTCTTTTAGTTGAAGCTCTTTTTTAACAAGTTTAAGTAAAGTTGATTTTCCCGCCCTTCGTACACCAGTAATAATTATGGGCAGATAAAACTGAAGCAAAGAAAGAACTTGAGAAGTGAGTTCACGGCGGACATAGGTATTTTCTTGATTAAATTCCTTCTGCTGGTCAAGAAAAACATAGTATAAGTCTTCACGTTCCATGGACAAGGGAAATACCTTTTTCTATTTAAATCTTTCTAAATCGATACATAATATGTATCACTATTAACAAAAGATGATACAAAAAATGTATCATATTGCTATGGGGGCTTATTTCTTTATGGTATAATACATGAAAATCAATTGATTTTCAGTACAGAAATGAAATAGTTTTTTTCATTTCTTGTACTCTGCATCTTGCTGCGATTGGGAGTTTCATTTATTTGGATGGTTGAGATATATTTCTATTTTTAAAGTTTTCGTACTACAATGGTACGACGTATATTATTATAGTTTTATGATAACTACTCAGAAATAACAAATAAGCATGAGGTAAACAATAATGAAACTTAAAACCGTACACCTGCCTGGAGCGCCATATACAATATGCTATGAGGACGGGGAGGTTGTGATTGGAGCACCCAAAGCAATACATTGTGTGCGAAACGAACTACGAGTGATTGAGGAATTTGTTGAGCCTATGGGTAGATATGCTTCCCTTGGTAGTCAGTTTCCTGATACTGTAGCAGAGTATAGAGCTTGTTCAAGAGTATTGGAAGCACACTCAAAGCATAAAACAGTAGGACAATATTTGTTATCCTTGGCTCGTGTTGATGATCCTGAAAGAAGTTCAGACTTGGAAAAATTACTACTTAGACCAGCAAGTCAAAAAAATTTGTGTAGAAGATAAGCATGAGGTAAACAATAATGAAAATGGGATTAGGTCATAGATATGCATTAGGACCAGCATTGGATACACGATATAGATTCAAGAGAGCAGTAGATTGCGACATTACTGAATTGGAAAGTGTTTTGGATTATTTTGCTCCGGGCGATGAAAGAACAGGAAATTGGAGACATAACCCAATACCACTAGATCCAGTAGAATCTTATAGGGCATGTTATGAAACGTTACGTGGAATAGATCCCAATACTGAATTGACTACTGCACAATATATCCGGAGAGCGTTAGCCGATAAAGAAGATGGTTCTTCAGCAATATTTGAACTAACCAGAACATTGGTAAAATATCTCACAAATATAGATAATGAGGGAAAATAAAATGACTAAACCAACAAAAGAACAACAACAAGCATTTGCTAAATTACAAGCTCTCTCAAAATCTATAACCGAAGGGGAAGAAATGGAAGATGCTGCCAGAAAAGCGGCGCAACGACATGGTCTCTTTGGTGTCATTCCAGAGGACGCAAAGTCGTTATACATCCATCTCTCGCACAAAATTTCCGAGCACCATCCTTTTGTAACAGAAATACAAGCGAACTATGGGATAGATAATGTTTTGGTTACTATTGCGCCTCCTGTATCTGGACAATCATTTTATGACAATCATCTTGATGAATCTGCGAAAAGAGAAAAAACAAAGCGAGTAATAGAGCCATTCGAGCAATTTTCTGCAAGGAAAAGCATCGATGCCATTATTTATCTTTGTAATTACCTCTGTGATGGATATCAAAGCCCTCTTTTCCCTCAGGATGTAGAAACTGCCTGGCATATTTGGCGCCCAATTAGATTAGCTGAACAGCTTCAAAAACCGTTGATTGTCGGATACCGGCAG
>DATDXI010000070.1:0-10059 GCA_035289385.1 Candidatus Nanoarchaeia archaeon
TCGCCGGATACAGCAAGGTTTAAATAATATCCCCTTCCCTGGAACAAACCACGGGCCTGTCGTATAACGGCTATTATATACCGCTGGCAGCGGTATGATTCGGGTTCGATTCCCGACAGGTCCACTTTGCAATTACCATGATCAGAGTGATAGGGATAGGAAAAATAAAAGATTCTTTCTGCAGAGAAAAAGCTCAAGAGTACTTGCTCCGCCTAAAAAAGTATGCTTCTGTGGAATATCTAGAGCGTTCAGCTGTTCCGGAAGAAATTCAAGACTGCATTCTTCTTGACGAGCAGGGGAAAGAGTTCACTTCGGTAGAGTTTAGCAAGTTCCTTCAGAAAAAGATGATGGAAGAAAAGAATATCACCTTTATTCTTGGTCCGGCAGAAGGGTTTCCTAAAGAGATCTTACAGAAAGGACTTTTGAGAATCTCTCTTTCAAAGATGACCCTTCCTAATGAATTGGCCAGAGTTGTTTTTCTGGAACAGATGTATCGCGCATGTACCATTATGAAGAATGAGCCGTATCATAAGTGAGAGATAGAAGTGATTTTGGAAAAGTAATAAAAATAAAGGATAATTAGATGATAGTAAATTTTTTAAAGAAGAACATTATTTGACCGCTTATGGAACCACACCCTCATAGTTTGGTAGGAGCTTTTGTCAGAGACTATGATGCCATCATTCGGCCTTCGTTCCAAAGAGGTGATGCCACCACGCCGCTGCCAGCAATCCTCGATGCTTGTGATAGAGCAAGAGTGATGGATGATCTCCCCTTAGATTCCACTTGTCGTCCTCATGCCCTGGGAAGGTACCAGATGGCGATTGATCAGCTTCGCTGTGTAGCGGACGGGGTAGATAGAGGTGTGGACCAGGAGGTAATACAACATTTCATAGATACTGCAGAGCGCTATGTCGCTGAAGTTGACCTTATACTCTCATCCGATGAAACCTATCGGTTAGTGAGGTATGGTTCTCTAAAAGATTAGAGTAAAGATTTTTAAAGAAGAGTTCTGCTCAGTCCCCTTCAACATGTGGGCCTGTGGTCTAGTGGCTATGACGTCTCGTTCGCAACGAGGAAATCCCGGGTTCGAATCCCGGCAGGTCCATAACAGTTCTCCTAAAAATGAAAGGAGAGTGCGGGATTCACTTTGCTCACCAACACAAAAGAGAACAGTGACAGCTAAAGCAGGCCAATAACAACCTTTATATTCCAAAAGAACATTCTCCATTCATGGCTTTAGCGGTAACTCATGTCATTGTAACAATAGTTGTTCTTGATCTCTTCCGGCATTATGTATGGAAGAAGAAAGGATTTCCAAAATACCTGCTGATCATCGGGGGGATAGCTGGATTGCTTCCAGACATCGACATCCCTCTTTCTTGGGTCTACAATTTCTTGACGGGAGCTTCTGCAGATTTTCACGGCGCTTTCACCCACTCCTTATTTTTTCCACTAGTATTTCTAGGGATGGGGATGATACTCTATAGATCTCAGAAAAAAGAATGGGCAAAGATACTGTTTGTTATCTCCTTCGGCTGGTTTTTCCACTTATTCCTCGATTGCCTGTATGGAGGATATAAAACATTCTTCTGGCCGCTGATCTTTACAACAAATTTCTGCCCGAAATGGGGCATCCACGATTATGCCGCAAGTATCGATGCGATCATCTTTGTCCTCTGGCTAGTACATGAAGAGATCAATAAGAGGATTAAGGATTATATTTAAGAATGACGACGCATTAAACTATCATACCTGGCCATCGCCAGACGCAACCCTTCTTGTCCCAGTGCTGTCCCAGCAAGATGATCTAAGAACTCCTGTTGATAAGGACGCTTCCAATCTTCCTCTACTCTTGACTGGAATCCTGCTTTTCCAATTCTTAGAGCAGCATCATTTGCTTTTCTCATCAGCCTTGCCTCTGCCTCTGCAATGTTTACAAGATCATAACTGAGAATACGAACATCTGCTAGTTCGCGAACCGCGATGTCAGATCTGCCTTTAATAAGCGCTCTAAAATTTAAGAAATATTTAATTGTCACTGGAACAGGCCCAAACACATTATCCTCATAATCGCTTTCTGGGACAGGCCAAAACATACTTTGAGGATAGTAGCTTTCAGCAACTTCTGGAACTACATCCACTCTTTCAACAAGACATCCTTCATCAGATAATCGTTTTGCTTTGTCTAAAAGTTCTCCTAAGTCCGTCGGCCATAATCCTCTAAGCAGAGACATTGATAAGCCTTTTGTAGCTTGATACATTAACCCCATAAACCATTGAACGCTGTGTAGTTTATATTATTTTCGGGTTTTTTAGGAGATGCTACTATCATCACCTAAAGATACCACGATCATCATCTGAGCACTATGGTTAGTATATGAAAAAAAATCATAATAGGATTATATTTAAGAATGATATGAAATTTTATTGAGAAACAATCTCTTCAATACGTCTCTTTGTCTCTGTTGGCTCTCTTTTTGTCCCTATCTCAAATACAGGCGCTTCAAATAGAAGGGGCATTCTTCTACGATATCGTTCTAATAAAAGGGGATGCAACTTATCGTCAAAAGTAGCCTCGGGACGAACCGCTTCCGGACTTGTTTGAACAACGTGGTCAGGCTCATATCGGTTATCTAATAAGAACACATAATGAATTGGACTTTGACTATTATCATCCCTAACCCATTCTACGACCTCACTTTCCTTATTTATTCTTCTGCCAAATGTGGTTATTCTTCTCATCTCTGTTGGAGAAACCATGACTTGATCCTCGTCGAGTAATGCTCCATCTAGCAACGAAGCTAATGTTGATTTTCCATTTCCTGAATTTCCGATCAGCAACACTCCTTTCCCGCCGATATTTATTCCAGCAGCGTGTACGAATCGGTACTTTTCAGAAACATCACCCGCTAAGTAACCCATGTGTCTTACCACATTAAAACGATTAATCCCAAAATCATCACCGATTGTAATAGTCATTTTTCCCTCTAAATATACAGGCTTTATGGGAGAGCCATCTAATGAATATCCTATATTAATGATCAATGTAACACTGGGATTACCTTCTGCTCTTGGAAAGTGATCCACCAGCCCTAAATTACCCCATCCAAATCCCACTTGAAGATCAACATCTGCTATCCTTACCGCCTCATAGTTCATATTTGCGATCATATCCCAACCTAGATTTAGGCACTATTTAAAAATATTCACTCTTAATTATCAATATCAAAAACAACAGCTTATTGAGGGGAATAGTATCCATTGGCAATTTTTCTCTTGATGTGATCAGCCGCAGAGGTCATAACCTACCCACCATCCATCTCCATCAAGGGAAAGAACATAACTGCTTCCAATACCAAACAGAAGGCACCGCTCACCTTCCATAATAGATACGACCAGAAAACTGCTCTAGGTTTTAATACTCATCCCAGGCCTTTATCTCCAGACCATGCTGACGGTAATATTCTAAGGCTTCAACCATCTGCTTGGCGATCTTAATGTCAGTGATAAGCGGAATCTCAAAATCTACTGCTGTTCGACGGATAAGATAACCATTGGTCAATTCAGAGGATAAATTATTCTTAGGGATATTAACGATAAGGTCTATCTTTCCTTCTTTAAGATACTCCATAATATTCGGGCTTTCTTGTTCTAAAGGCCAATGAAGTGCTTGAGCAGGAATATCATTCTCCAGAAGAAAAACAGCAGTTCCAGAGGAAGCAAACAGATGATATCCCATCTCATATAATTTCCTGGCGCTTTCTAAAAATTCCACCTTGCTCTCGATCGGACCAGTCGACAAAAGGATATTCTTCTTCGGCATCTTAAACCCTGCCGATAAGAAAGCCTTGAGGAAAGCATCATTCACCTCTGAGCCTAAGCAAGCTACTTCACCCGTAGAAGCCATCTCTACTCCTAATACCGGGTCAGCGCCCTTAAGCCTGGAATAACTGAACTGAGCTGCTTTTATCCCGACAAAATCAAGATCCAACGATGATTTTTCTAATGGGGGAACGTCTTGGCCAAGGATAGCTCTCATGGCATAATCCACAAAATTATGCTTAAAGACCTTGGAGCAGAAAGGAAAACTTCGTGAAGCGCGAAGATTACACTCGATAACCTTGACATGGTTCTTATAAGCAAGGAATTGGATATTACATGGGCCAGTGATATCTAAACCTTTCGCTATTTTTCTGCTGATCCTCTTGATCTGCCGAATTGTTTCTACATACAGACGCTGAGCAGGAAGCATCATCGTCGCATCACCTGAATGGATGCCGGCATTTTCGATGTGTTCCGTGATAGCATAAATGACAATCTCCCCTTTATTGGCAACAGCATCAATCTCTATCTCTTTAGAATTCTCGATGAACTTGGTGATGACAACAGGATGTTGAGGATTTACATCCACCGCTTCTTGAAGATATTTCAGTAAACTGGTGTCGTCCCATACAACGTTCATCGCCGCTCCACTGAGCACATAACTTGGACGAATCAGGACAGGATAACCAACGGTCTGGGCAAAGGAAGCGGCATCTTCTAAAGAGCTTAGCTCCTTCCAAGGTGGCTGATCGATGTTCAGGCTGTCAAGAAGTTGAGAAAATTTATGGCGGTCTTCTGCCATATCTATCTGTACTGGAGATGTTCCTAAGATGGGTACAGAATAATGAGCCAACGGCAAAGCAAGATTGTTTGGTGTCTGTCCGCCCATCGAAACGATGACACCTAAAGGCAGTTCAAACTCATAAATATCCAGCACTCGTTCTAGAGAAAGCTCTTCGAAGTAGAGCTTATCACACATATCATAATCGGTGCTTACCGTTTCCGGATTGCAGTTGATCATAATCGCTGGAACACCACTTTCCCTTATTGTTGATACGGCATTAACACAGCACCAGTCAAATTCGACGCTGCTTCCTATCCGATAAGAGCCGCTTCCTAAAACGATGATGCTTTTCTCGCTGTTTATGCTATCTGTGTTGTTTCTGCTCTTTGTTGAAGATCCTGGAGATATATCATGCTCTGTTCCATGATAGGTCATATACAGATAATTAGTCTGAGCAGGATATTCTGCTGCTAAGGTGTCAATTTGCTTGACAAACGGAAAAATACTATACATTTTCCGAAGAGAGCGGATATCTGCCTCTTTGACTTGCTTTATCCTAGCGATTTGTTCATCGCTGAATCCAAGCTGCTTTGACTGAAGAAGTAAATCTCTACTTAAATCCCTCTGGAAAAGATCCTGTTCGCCATCAACCACTCTCTTTATCTTTGATAAGAACCATGGATCAATTTTTGTCAGCTCTGCGATGAGAGCTATCGATAATCCAGCCTGGAAAGCTGAAACGATCGACAGAACACGAGTAGGAGTAGGATATTTTAATTCTTTCTCCAATATTTCCTGTTCATTATGATTGAGACTGTAATTTATACTATGACTAGCACCATTATTATGCACTAACCCCTGCAATCCTATCCCCAGCATCCGTAATGCTTTTTGAAAAGCTTCCTCAAATGTCCTGCCGATTGCCATCACTTCACCGACAGATTTCATTTCCGTACCGATAGTCTGAGCGACGTTCTTGAATTTTTTTAAGTCCCAGCGAGGTACTTTTACGACGATATAATCTAAGGAAGGCTCAAAGCAGGCCATCGTCTTTTTCGTTATTTTATTCTGCAGTTCGGGCAAGGCATAACCCAGAGAAAGTTTTGCCGCGATAAATGCTAAAGGATAGCCCGTAGCTTTTGAAGCGAGCGCAGAACTTCGCGAAAGGCGAGCATTCACTTCAATGACACGATAATCTTCAGAAATGGGATCTAAAGCATATTGGATGTTGCACTCTCCCACGATGCCGAGATGACGAATGGTTTTAATGGCAATTTCTCTCAGCAGGTGATATTCTTTATTGGTCAACGTTTGAGATGGAGCAACGACGATACTTTCTCCCGTATGAATACCTAAAGCATCCATATTTTCCATATTGCAGACGGTGATGCAATTATCAAAAGAGTCTCTGACAACCTCATATTCAATTTCTTTCCATCCATACAAGCATTCTTCCACTAACACTTGCCGGGATGCTGAAAAGGCTTCTGCAACTTTTGTTAAGAGCTCTTGTTCATTATTACAAATTCCTGAACCTCGTCCACCTAAAGCATAGGCAGCTCGTATCATAAGGGGATATCCTAACGCTTGAGCAGCTTTCACCGCTTCTACAATTCCCGTCACGGCGATACTTTTAGGGCATTTGACGTTGATCCCATCAAGCTTCTTGACAAACAGGTCACGATCTTCCGTGTCTTTAATTGCCTGTACGCTCGTGCCGAGAACGGCTACATGATATTTGTCTAAAATTCCAAGATCATACAATTCTACGCCGCAATTTAATGCCGTCTGGCCACCAAAAGAAAGCATGATGCCATCAGGTCTTTCTTTTTCAATGACTTTTTCCACAACGTCAGCAGTCAAGGGCAAAAAATAGATCTTATCCGCAAGCCCTTCTGACGTCTGAATGGTTGCGATATTGGGATTGATCAATACTGTGGTAATACCTTCCTCTTTCAAAGCCTTCAAGCATTGAGTACCGGAATAATCAAACTCCCCTGCCTGGCCTATCTTTAAGCCGCCGCTTCCTAATACTAGCACTTTACGGATCGATGTGCTAAGAGAAGGTATGTTGAGCATAAGTCTGTTCATCATCATTCCTCCGCTGGTGGGCAATTAATTTATGTTTATGTTCCTGAATAGTCTTGATAAAAAAATCAAACAAGAAAGAGGTGTCCGTAGGTCCGGGACAGGCTTCGGGATGAAATTGGACAGAAAAAAAAGGTTTCTCTTTATGCCTTATCCCCTCATTCGTGCCATCATTAGCATTGACAAACCAAGGCTCCCATCCCGCTGGCAGAGTTGTCTCATCGACAGCAAAGCCGTGGTTTTGTGAGGTGATGTAACAGCGCGGAGAGCCTACTTCTAAGCATGGCTGATTCTGTCCACGGTGACCGTATTTTAGTTTATACGTATTTCCTCCAGCAGCCAAAGCAAGCAATTGAGAGCCCAGGCATATGCCAAAGATAGGCTTGTCAAGAAGCAAAGCCTTCTGAAGATGCTCAATCGTTTTTCCACATCGTTTAGGATCACCCGGACCGTTAGAGATGAATACAGCATCGAACTCTTCAGTAAAGAAATCATAATCCCAAGGAACACGGATGACGGTAACTCCTCGGTTTATAAACGAGCGGATGATATTCTGTTTCACGCCACAGTCGATGATGACAATACGAAGAGGAGAATCATTATTCGGGGGATGGGTGATATGATTAGATAGAGAGTTTGGAAAATAGACCCTCTTTTGAGAAATACTCACTTCAGCAACTACATTTCGAGAGTTAGGGTCTTCCAAAGGGATATCATCATCAAAAACTATCTTTCCCAGCATCACTCCTTTTTCCCGTATCTTTTTTGTTAAGGCGCGAGTGTCAATGCCATACAGCGCAGGAATCTTCTCTTCAGACAACCAAGAGCCTAAGCTTTGTGTGCTATTCCAATGAGATGGTTCAGAAGAATAATCAGCTACAATCAATCCTTGCACATGAATTTTTTCCGACTCAAAGTTCTTCAACAGACCATCTTGCTGTTCTTTTGAAGGAACACCATAATTCCCTATCAGAGGATAGGTGCAAACTAAGATCTGCCCTTGAAAAGAGGGATCTGTCAATGATTCAGGATAACCGACCATTCCCGTCGTAAAAACAACTTCCCCTGCAGAAGAGATAGGATGCCCAAAAGAATATCCTTGATAAATAGAGCCATCTTCAAGAATAAGCGCACCTTTTTTTTCCATCTAAAATAAAAAGAGGACAGAGGGCAATATATAAAGATTGTTGTGCTTTGGAAGGATAGAATATCTTGAGATTATTGAGAAGAAAGTGTTGTAGTAAGGCAGAGCTTTTACTCTACTTTCTTAAATCGTGGAAGAACTTTTTTATTCACGATGACCGCACCAAAAAAGAGATCTTTCGGGCGAGCAAACAGAGGCTTCTTTCCTAATTCTGGATCATCATATAATCCACGATAGATGATAAGATCCTCTTTTGTTTCCGTGTGGCGCGCCATACCTATCACTTCATAGGATTTCCCGCGGTAATGCTGATACGTTCCTTGAATGGTATACGTTCCTTGATTTTTTTTTGCCATAAGTCCTTCTCCATAATATAGAAGAAATAGTTTATGGAACTAGAAAGAAAAAGATAAAGAAAAAAGAAGAAAAAAAGCCTTATCTCCTTGATGGCCCTTTCACTAAAGACTTGCTTCTGTACACTCCGAACAAGACTCCCGCAATGACTACGACAACAACAACTGCTATCCATAAGCCGCTCAGGTTCTTGAGTGTTTGGGCAAATCCACCATCAACTTCTCTACCAGCTAAGGCATCACGAGCAGCTTGGTCAGCAGCAGCATCACCAGCTTGAGCAGGCAAGCCTTGCTCTCCTTGTTGCTCCACAGCAGCTTCTCCAGCACCACCCGATGAGCTTGAAGAGGATGTTGTTGAAGGAGCAGATTCCACTGAATCCGCTTCAGCCGCAGAGGTTGTTTCTACTGCTGCTGTAGCAGCATCTTTAACACAACTCGTGCCAACCTTGCTGTAGCCAGTTCCACATCCACTACCCGCACCACCGCCGCCGCTACTAGATGAAGATGAAGAACTTGCTGCAGCCGCTGTCGAAAAGGTGTATGGCCCAGTAATGTTACACAACTTGACCCGGTCACAGGAAGTGACGTTATAGTAATACGTCCTGCTGCTGCTAAGGTCACTCAGGCTGATAACGTGCTGTGTTGTCAATATTGAGCTTTCTGATTTTGAACCTAAAGCAGTGGTTGGGCCATAACTGACCGTTGAATTGGTACTCTCATTCGTCGTCCAGTTGACGGAAGCTGTTGTGGCAGTTATGGACAAGTTGTTAACGTTGGTGGTAACTGGAGCTGCCGTGTCCACCAGGAAAGCAGCCGTAACGCTACTGTTCGAGTTTCCAGCCGTATCATTTGCATAGACAGTAACGGTAAAGTTCCCATCCTGTAAGGCAGATACAGCTACACTAAAGTTATACAAGGTGGAATTCGTAGACGCTGCAGTATAATTCCTAGATGTACCGTTCCCATTGTCCAAGGAGAAGAATACGGCATGGATATCGGTTACATTGACACCTGTAGCCGTACTCCCATTGTTTAACGATACGTTAAGAAGGACCGTTCCACCAGTAGTAAAGTTCTCCCCAACGCTTGGCGAGACAATACTAGTTACAGCAGGCACAATGGTATCAACCGTGAAATTATGCAGTAAACTGGTTGGGCTGACTAATCTAACCCCATCAAGACAAGCAATGCTCCAGTTGTGCTTCCCTTCCGACAATGATGTCGTTAAGGTATAGTTAACATTGGTACCGTTAGCGCTGCTTACGTTACTTACGTTTAAAGCGCTATCGATGGTGATATTACACAACATCTGGCTGCTGACGTTATTATCGCTGATATTCCATATCAACTGAGGGGTAGCAGTACTTAAGTTGTGATGTAAGGTACCCACTATTTTTCCAGAGATGTTGGTCAAACTTGGCTGGCTTGGAGCTGCGATATCTATGACAAAGGTGGTTGTCAACGAGTTATTCGTGTTTCCCACAGTATCATTTGCCCAGACAGTGGCCGTATAGTTGCCTTCAATCAAGTCAGATACTGCTGCACTAACGTTAAACAATGTGGCATTCGTGGCTACTGTAGTATAATTCTTTGTCGAACCATTACCATTACTCAAAGAGAATAATATGGTATGGATGTCTGTTACATTAACTCCATCTGCACTGCTGCCATTATTTACCGTAACATTGAGAAGAATACTATTTCCAGTAGTGAAATTTGTCCTGGTTACTGGCTCAGTAATACTGGTAACAGCTGGCACTACAGTGTCAAGCAAGAAGCTTTGGGTCTTATGCGCAAATGAGGAATTCACCGCATTCTCCGTACTATTGGCAGTCACATTATATAGACCATCCGATAAAAAGGAT
>DATDXI010000071.1:0-30115 GCA_035289385.1 Candidatus Nanoarchaeia archaeon
ATCATCGGAAGACGGTACTTATTAAATCTTGAAAACGACAATATTTTTATAGAAGAAGCGGAATCTTTACCCTATGATAGAAATCCTTTTTTTTCTTTCAGCATTTCTCGCAGGAGTGCTTGGGACGATAGCCGGCTTTGGCTCATCGACTATTTTTCTCCCACTGGCCTTATTCTTTGTCGATTTTAAGACAGCATTGACCCTTGTTGCTTGTTTCCATGTCTTTGGCAATCTCAGCAGGATGACGCTCTTTAGGCAAGGTATGGATAGAAAATTGATCCTGCTGTTTGGCATTCCTAGTGTCATATTGACTATCGTTGGCGCCTTTCTCGTAAATTCCATAACCCAAAGCTTGCTCAAGTTCATCTTAGGCCTATTTCTCTTTGCTTTTTCTATTCTTTCTATGGTAAAGCTTGGTTTCAAAGCAAGACCGTCAAATAGCAACGTCATCATCGGTGGAAGCATGTCCGGATTTCTTGCTGGCCTGATTGGAACAGGCGGTGCTTTGCGGGGGGCTTTCCTTACGGCATTCAGCTTGCCAAAAGAGGTCTACATCGCTACTTCAGCTGCTATTGCTTTAGTGGTAGATATCACCAGAATCCCTATCTATTTGACCAGCGGATTTCTGGAGCAGCAGTGGTATTGGTATCTTCCCATCATGGCAGTCATCGCTGTCCTCTCATCATATATCGGGAAAAAAATAGTGGACAAAATTCCACAGCAGTCTTTTAAGAAAGGAGTTCTGCTCATGATCCTGGGCATCAGCATCAAGTTTCTGTATGATGGGCTATCAACCTTCTAGCATCATCGGCAGATGAGCAGGAGTAATCCTCAGCAGGAATCATTCACAACATTTTTAAAAACAGCTTCCCAAAAAATACTCATGACCACATTTTTCATCGAGACCAACGGTGACAGCAATACTCTTTCCAATTCTGAGCAGATGGCTGGCTTGCTGCAGCAGGCAAAGTTTACCTCCGCTGAAACGCTGGAAGAGAGTGATATAGTCATCTTGAATAATGCTTCACTTCCAGGGCCGAAAGAAAGCTCTTTCTTTGCAAGATTGGAACAAGTTAAACAAGATAACCCCTATAAGATCATCATCATCGCGGGATGTATCCCTCTAACGGAGCAAGAGAAGCTCAAGCCTTATAGCATCATCGGAACGATGTCCATCCATCGCATCGTGGAAGTTGTTGAGGAAGCGCTTCATAATAACGTCATCAAGATTCTAGAGTCAAGTGAAAAGCCACCCCTTGATACACCGAAGATCAGAAGAAATCCCATTGTTGAAATCATTCCCATCAGTAGAGGATCTCTGAATACGTGTAAGTGCTGCAAGACCAGAGCTTCCGACGGCAATCTGGAATCATATCCCATTGATGAGATTGTTAAGGTAGCGAAAAGAGCTGTCAACCAAGGAGTAAAGGAGATATTGTTAACGTCAGAAGATGCTTTTTGCTACGGCTTTGACATGGCAACAAGCTTACCGGAGCTTCTCGTAGAATTGATAAAAATACCGGGAGAATTTAAACTAAGAATAGGAAGAGGCAGTCCTGCGCCCCTGCAAAAAATAAAAGAGAAGCTCTTCCCCTTGCTGCAGGACGAAAAGATGTTCCAGTTCCTGCACATCCCTGCACTCTCTGGAAGCAACAGAGTATTAAGCCACATGCAGAGAGGGAATACGAAAGAAGAATTTTTGGCCATGGTCAAAGAGCTGCGGGCATTAGTACCACACATCACTCTTCTCACAGATATTATGGTCGGCTATCCTCTAGAAAAAGAAGATGATTATTGGGAAACGCTCAATCTTGCCAGGGCAGCCATGCCAGATATCATGAATATCTCCCGCTTCTGGCCTAAGGTAAAAACACCTGCGGCAAAACTGAAGCCAGTGCCGGAGGAAGAAGTTCAGCGCCGTTTAGCGGTAGTAAAGGACATCATGCAGAACATGAGCAAGATGCAGAATGAGCGCTGGCTTGATTGGGAAGGCAATATCCTTATTCATGAAAAAGGAACGGAAGGGCAGCAATGGATCGGAAGAAATCAGAGCTATAAGCCCATCATCGTGGAAGGGCAATATAAGATCGGAGATGCCCTTCTGGTAAAAATAGAAAAGGCAGAGATTATTTTGTTGAGAGGGAAGGTGTTGCCAGCGGCTGTTCGCTAATAGGAGTGGAAGAAGGGTCTACTTTTTGAAGATAATTGATTCTTTTTCATACATTGGAACTAACCCTAACTCTAAAAAAGGGCGTTTATAGTCTATCATTGGTTCTGATGCAAAATAAACACCTCCTGTTCTAAGTGTTCTATGAATTTCTTTAGCAATTTCTGCATAAGTTTCCTCATTACATAATTGATATATTTTATGACTGAATACTACAGCCAGAGAATTATCTCTTAAAGATATCGCACGTAAGGATGCTTGAATGAGAAGTGTATCCGGTGAAACTATTTTTCTTGCTTCATCAAGACATTCCCTATTGCGATCAATTCCAATGAATCTAATGTGGGGATATTTTTGTTGAAATGTTGCAATAACTGTTCCTAACCCGCATCCCAAGTCTGCAAAAGGTCCATCATTTAATAAATGTGCTAGACCTAGTTGTTCTAACTTATAGGGTAACCATGCCACCATCGCTTCAGCATAGGTAGCACCTGAATAAAGAGGACTAGTCATAATAATGGACCATATTTCTAAAAAAACTTACAAATTCCCAACTTCTTTCTTAAACTCAGCAGCTTTCTTCTTCATCGTCTTTAAAGCTTCCTGCAATGCTTTCCTTGGCTCCATCCCTTTCGTTTCAATCAAGAACTGAGGCTGCCCGACCAGAGGATGATCGATCCGATACGTAGCGATGGAAACTTCCTTGATCTTCTGAAGCTCATCCTTCAGCAAGTTACAGAAAGTATGCGTTTCTCCGATGAGCTGAAAAACGAGCTTATTTTTGCTTTCTTCAAGAACCTTGAATTCCATACAGCTTTTTTTCTTCAATCTATTTATAAATGTTTCTATTTCTAATTTTCAATCAGCAAACTGTCTAGAACAAAGCTTTTATACCTTGAGTTGTTCTTTTTAAAAGAATGGTGACCGCAGAGCTGGAAAAATGTAGGGAAATCAGCCATTGGAAAGCAGAACACCATATTCTTTCCGTTGAACAGCTGATGGACAAAAAGAACAAATACTTTAAGCTGTTTAAGCATTTATATCAGATCATCCACGAGCAATGCGATAAAGGCCCGCAGAGAAAAAATGGAGAGCCCTGTTTCATTCACCCGTTAAATGTTGTTCTTAACTTGAAGAGAGCTGGTATTGATGACGGTTTAACTCTCTGCGTGGGGATATTGCATGATCTTATTGAAGATAAGGTTGATGAGTTCCAGCGAGAGATGACCATAAAAGCAAAGCCACTCACTATCAGAGCAATCCGAGCCCACGAGCAAAAGATCTATCAGGAACTGCTTCAGGACATCAAACAGTTCTGCACCAAAAAGGATGCTGAAGACCTGGTAAAAGCAGCAAAGGCCTTAACCAGAACGAAGAGGACATTTTATTATCAGTCCATCGCTAACCTCTTTCTTATCAATCATCCAGAGATGAAAAAGAGAGTTATCCAGGTAAAATTAGCAGACAGGACACATAATATACTCTGCATCGAGGCATTTAATGAGCAGCAGCGGATCTATGAATGCTTTAAAGCTCTCTTTCTTCTCAACAACACCAAAAAATATCTTCTGGAAACATATGGCAAAGATATTCTTCGAAAACCAACAAACAGCAGGACCGTAAAGCTGTTCAAGAAATGCGGAAAAGCAACGTATGATGCTTTCCTCAAGATCTGCGAGATCCAGATCAGCAAAGACGTAGGAAAAATTAGGTCGATGTTGCAGCTGGCCTTCCGAAAATTTGCCTATGAGAAAGCAGGGCTGTGGGATATTACCCGGCTAGATTCTAAAGAAGTTCACTTGATGCGCTTGTTCCAGGGCGTGATCAGAAAATACGATGCACGCTTGCTGCAGGACTATGAGACATACCATGAGCGGATTAAGAATGAGACAGAATATTGCAAAAGATTCTTTGCCGACTATCATTTCAGTGACAAAGATATCCAGGCCATCCTTGACTACAAAGACGCCTATTCCTTGAAAGAAGTTGTTGCTAAGCTCTTATACGATTATCATTATGTTCTTCCACGATTTTTAGCCAAAGATTTATCAAAACAGGGAAAGATCAAAGGGTAAGCTGGTCTTCCCAGTATTACATTCTGTAATTACAAACGAAAAATATATATAGTTTTTCCCTTCAAGTCCAAAAATGATTCGACGAAAGATCCAACGGACAGGCATTGCTACGTATACTGTTTCCCTGCCAAAAACATGGGTAACAAGGAATGAGGTGCAGCCGGGAGACTCTATCTTTATTACAGAAGAAGCTGACCAGTCTTTGTTATTAGGCCTTGAGAAAAGTACAGAGACGATTAAGGAAGAAACATTAGACCTCAGCAAATATCCTCAGGAAGCAGAATTGATAAGAAAATTTATCTCTCTTTACTTGAATGGAGTTCATAAAGTCACCTTCAATTCCAGCCAAGGCATCAGTAAAGATGTCCGAAAACAGATCTTTGACCAGACAAAGAAAGTTATCGGCTTTGAGATTGTTGAAGAAACGAGAGAAAAGATTGTCCTTCAGGACTTTTTTTCCGCAACATCATTTTCACTCCATAACGTCATTCGCAGAGCATTTCAATTATCTAGGCTGATGATTGAAGAATCATTGAAGCTGTTGCAGAAAGAAGTAGAGATCATGGACAGCATCAATCTCTGGGAAGAAGAAGTGAATAGGATCTATCTGCTAGCCAGACGACAGATCAATTTTGCCCTGCATAATTCACCTATCATGAACAAGCTCAACATCAATGTGGATGATTGCCAGGATTTCATCATTATCATCGGCGCTATCGAGAAGATGGCTGATTCATTTGTGAGGATTGCCAAGAATTGCTTGAACGTGAAGAAAATGAGCAAAGAAGTCACTGCCTTAGTGGTTGAACAATTCACAACAATTCTTGATGTTTATGACCTTGCCCTGCAATGCTATTTCAAGCGTGATTTTAACCTTTCCAACCAAGTCATCACAAGATGCGAGCAATTAGGTGAAGATATCATCAACCTAGAAAAATATAAACTCCTGGAAGAAGACAAGACAACCTTGTATCTAATCTTATCCACCTTAAAATCAAAGACGAACCTGATCAATGAGATTGCGGAGATAGGATTAGATAGGAGTTAGGCAAACACTTGAATGATATGTTCATCTTGAATGATATGTTAAAATTCCTCAACTCCCAAATATCCTTTCATAATTCTTCCATATCTGATCAGCTGCTTCTGCCACAGAAATACCTTTCACTTCAGCGATCTTTTTGATCGACTCAAATACATAAGCTGGCTCATTCTTTTTGCCAGGGAAAGGACTCAGCCAAGGTGAATCTGTCTCCGTCAAAATTTGCGCCAGAGGAGCCTTTTTGACCAGTGTTTCAAAATTACTGGCTCTCATGATATTCGGAGGAATAGAAAAGTGATGCCCCAGCTCTATTGCTCTGGACATCAGGCTCTTCTTTCCAGAAAAACAATGCTGAATCACCGGAATTTCATGAGAAGGAATCTCTTCAGCAAGGATAGTGATGCATTCCTCTTCTGCTTTTCTGGAGTGGATAACGATCGGCTTCTTGATTTCTTTACAGAATCGTATAATCCTCCGGAAATTCTCTTCCTGTTGTTGTCCTGTTTTCTCTTTATCCACCCAATAAAAGTCCATCCCTACTTCTCCTATTGCTGCTACTTGGCTGAGATGTTTTCGGATAAATTGAAATTGCTGCTCTAAGTCGATAGGTCCGTCATGTTTCAATAACCCTGCTTCATCTGGTGGCATACCTAAAGCATCAGTAGGGTAAATTCCTAGACTAGCTTTGATGATAGGATACTTTTTAGCCATTTCTAAAACCTGCTTATTGGTCGGCGGATTTGTACCGGAGACAAGAATCGCCTTTAATCCTACTTTTTTAGCCCTCTCCAGAACTTCGTCTAGATCATCCTTGAATTCAATACTGTTCAGATGACAATGGACGTCTACAAGGTTCATGGTAACTTCTCAAAATCATGGAGTGCTTCATCACTGAGAGCATCCCATCCCTTCATTTCTTTCTTAAGGTCAAGGTACTTATCTATGTTGTCCAGGTAAAGTAGGATTGCTCTATCTACTACTTCTTCCTTTTCTATCCCTAAAGCTTCAGAAACTTCTGTTATTTTTACTAAAATATCCTTAGCAATTACAACTTCCATACAAATGATATGACCTCCCTTCTTTATATATTTAATGCTGAAATGTGTAGCTGTTGGAGAATTGATATTAACATATCCTCTGCCTTATCAGAATGTTTAAATATATTAACACTTTAAACAAGACTCATGAAGGGTAAAGCAATTGTTGCATCACTGGCTTTATTGGTAGGGACGGCATTGCCAGGATATGCAGCAACCATTCAAGAAACTGATAGAACTAATTCTGCTGATTTTATCAGTTGGTATACCACGCAACAGTTTAGAGTTACTGTTAAGCCAGGGGACACTTTAACAGGTATTGCAAGCCAATTGGAGAGTGAAAGAACAGTTCCAGAGCATCTTAGAATTCGTGGTTGTGCATCTCCCATCTCTTGGCAGGATGTATATCGGCAAAATGAGGGTACCATTAGAAATCCTCACCATCTTGAAGTAGGACAGGTTTTATATTTTAGGGTTAGGGATAATTATACCGCTGGACATACAGGAATAAATATGAGTTTATAATTCATAATCAAAAAACGTACGTATTTAGTTCGATAAAAAGAAAATAATGGCAGGTCGTAAAATCCTGTGACCTGCAAGCTAGCAAGGCTTGCTAGCAATTCAACGACTCTCTGAATAAAAGCAATGATAATATGTTCATTTAAGCAAATGGTCAGGCAACTAGACTTATCTTACGAAGTCCTTAATGGATTTTACCTCTTGACCTTGCCATAATTTTCAACCGAACTAAATACGTACCAAAAAACGAACTGTTCATTCTTATTCATCTCTTGAAACCATCAATCATTATTTTCTATTTATTGATAATTATAAGAAAAATAGAGATATATTTTTAAATCAAGCTCATTCGTAAGCATCCATTGGTTTCTTAGATGTTTGGAGATATCATGAATAAAATAGAAATTTTTCCTGCAAGTTTTACTGATAATCCCTATGATTACTTTGCAACAGCAACTGATAATAATACAGCATTATTTGCTCCAGGTATTGGTCCCTGTATAGGTGGTTTATTTTACAGGCAGGGACATGTAGGTCTCGGTCATTTTGACCCCATGATGGACCCAGTAGTTAGAGATATATCACGGGTAGTAAGACCACGGATGCAAGAACAGGGAACCGGAGATATCGGCTGTATGCTTTACACAGGACAAAGTTTTGCAGTTCGTCCTGAATTTCAAAGACAACAAGGAATCGAAAGATATTACGATTACGTTCGAAGGATTGAAGAGTTAGGTTTTATTTTTGGTCATGATGGATCAAGAACATATATATTAGCAAACGAAGGACCAGTATTATTAATCAAGAAGATACAAGCAAGGCTTACCGGGGATAACCTAGATACGGTTCATGTTCTGATGAACTATGTAGATCTTGATTCTAAGAGGAAAGTAAAAGAAGCTTCTGAAGAATTTGAAATAGATACCAGAACTCATCAAACTAAGGTGATCCAGGCATTTACCGGTCGTCGTATGTTTCGTTAAATAATAAGCATACCTTTTTAAAAAAGCCTCTATTTTAGTATAAAATGGACACCGTACGCAAAGCCGGAAGTTAGTTGAGCTTGTTCTAGATTTTTCTTTGTCTATCATCCATCATCAATAAACAACTACATACGAGGATACAACCATGACCATTCAACAACAGATCAATATAAAAAAGCACCATCAATACAGCATCAAGCCAGACAACAATCTGCAAGGCTATCCAGAGATCAAAGGCTATGATTTTGAACAGCCGTTTGATTTCCACAAATTCCTCAGATCTTACGCCCATACCGGTTTTCAAGCTACCCATCTGGCTGAAGGCATAGAAATAGCGAAAGTCATGCAAAGGGAAAAAGCAACCATTTTTCTAGCATACACCTCTAACCAAGTTTCATCCGGCAACAGAGAATTGATCAAATACCTCGTCAAACATAAAAAAGTTGATGTTCTTGTAACTTCAGCAGGAGGTATTGAAGAAGACATCATCAAAGCGCTGAAGCCTTTTGTCTTAGGCGCATTTAATGCTCCCGGAGGGATGCTGTTTGAGAAGGGTATTAACAGAACAGGAAATATTTTCATCCCAAATGACAGATATGCTTACTTTGATACATTCATGCAGGGCTTCTTCAAAAGGATTTATGACATAAAAAAAGCATGGTCGCCAAAAGACTTGATCACAGAATTAGGAAAAGAGATCAATGACCAGTCATCAATCCTCTATTGGGCAGCAAGGAATAATATTCCTATCTTTTGCCCCGGCATCGTTGACGGTTCGTTAGGAGACCTTGTTGTATTCTTCAAGCAAAGCCATCCCGATTTTTTGATCGATGTCAGCCAGGAAGTGGTAGATATCACCAAGATCGTCTTGAATGCCGAGAAGACTGCCGGAATCATTCTAGGCGGAGGAATCAGCAAGCATTTTGCCTTAAATGCCAATATCTTTAGAGAGGGATTTGATTACGTCGTGTATATCAATACGGCTGAGGAATATGACGGTTCTGACTCTGGTGCTAAAGTGGAAGAAGCCATCTCCTGGGGTAAAGTGAAGGTAAAAGCTCCTTCGGTAAAGATCCATTGCGATGCGACCATTGCCTTTCCATTGTTAGTAGCAGGAGCGTTTGTGGAGGATATCTTGGAAAGAGGCACACCTGATGGATGAGATGGGAACAAGAAAGGAAGACGGGCTAGAGACTATTCTCCATTTCCTTGATAAAGTAAACGGTTTAGGAAAGAAGTTATACACGTTTGACCTTCATGGAACGCTGATTGTGCCGAAGACATCTTTACCAGTCCATATCACTGATGTTTTCATTAACGTCATGAAGAGATATGGTATTTCTTTGCTTGATGACTTCTCGCATATTGGAGAAAAAGTATTTCATGATCGTGTAACCATAGTTCCACCAGAGCCTCGTTACACTCGAGCAATTAGAGCTTTAACAAGGTTATATCTTTCTGATTTCATCCAAGAGAACAGCCGATATTACAAGCGAGCTCTTCTTGCTTTTGAAAAAGAAAGGGGGCTGACCCGAGACCATACACAGCGGATGGAGAATGTCAATGAGGCAGTTATAGAGTTAAGTCTTGGTTACGATCTGCCACAAGGTTTGCTCAAGAGGATAGCAAATGAGATTCATAAAGGCATCACTCAATTTTCTCCAGATTGGGAACTGCCAGACTATGCAGTAACCTTACTCAATCATGCTCGATCGTTCCAGCCAGAGCCACAGCTCGCTATCTTAAGCAATGGTCCACGAGATCAAGTAGAGGAAGCAGTAAGGCATTACCTTTCACCATGGTTTGAGCCATGGCTGGTTTTCACTCCATCTGATTTGCATGGATACAGCAAGCCATCTCCTGAAGCATTTATTGGTGCTATTGTCGGCGCACGCTGTGCTATGGCCAGGAAAATGATGATTGAAAATGAGATGCCAGCAGAACGAGAGACTATCCACTCTTCTCCCTTAGGATGGTATGATGCCAGACAGAAGGCTATAAAGGTTGCCCAGTCCATCATCCATCAAGATCAAGGATTAGGTAACCAGAGCATAGATGAAGGGATTACTGTTTTTTGTAGAGAAGTGGGAATGCCACAACTTCAGCCAGTCCTAGCCATACAGTATGTAGAGACACATCATATCGGAAACTCTTTGATCCATGATACTGTGCCAAGAATGAGTGGCAATCCCCCTGCTGTTGAAGAATGGCTTAATAAGAGCCTAGGTGTAGATAGGTACGTGAAGGGTGCAGATGGGTATCTGAAGAAGGGAGAATAAGTACCGAACACCAATAAACTTTATAAATAACCTTCTGATTAAAGGCTAAAACAAGAAAAAGGTGGTTTCCAATGACGATCGTTAAAATAAATTTATATAAAGTCCATGCAGAAAGGAATCTTGATGCAAAAGTAGGTCAGGTCAAGATCAACAATAATGTTTCTATCAAGAATGTTGAAGAGCTAAGTTTTGCCTCCGATGGCAAGAAAGGATTGAAATTCACGTTCTCTTTTAACTGCACCTATGAGCCGGAATTAGGGAAAATAGATGTGGAAGGCCAAGTCCTATTCATCGAAGATGCCAAGAAAGTGGATGAGATCAAAGCTTCCTGGGATAAGAACAAAAGGATACCTATGGATATCATGGAACGGATCATCAACGCTTCCTTGCATAAAGGAAATATCCAGGCTATTAAGGTAAGTGAAGAAGTTGATCTCCCAAGTCCTTTGCCTTTGCCGAAAGTCAAGCCTAGTGGCGCACCAGAAAGTAAAAAATCAAAGTAAGCTTTCTTATTATTTTCTTTTTTATTTAAAATTAGCCTAGTCTATATCATAAAATATTTAAAGAAAAATAGGAAAATAGTCCTAAGAAACAAAGAAACCTATGGATATCAAAGAAATTAAGCTGAAAGTCATGGAGGCAGTCCAGGATGACGTAAATAAAGGGATCGTCAAGATAGATTCCAGCTTCATGAAGCAGATTAACGCCAATCCCGGAGATGTCGTTGAAATCAAAGGGGAACGAGTAACGGCAGCTGTCGTCGATAGGTCCTATCCAGGAGACATCGGGTTAAATATCATCCGCATGGATGGAAATGCTCGAAGAAACGCCCGCACCTCTATCGGAGAGATCGTCAGCGTCAAAAAATGTGACGTAAAGCCGGCAAAGAAAATATCCATTTCCCCAGCGCATAAGGGAGTCATGATCAATGCTTCTCCGCAATTATTTAAGCAGGGTTTGTTAGGAAAAGCCGTCATCAAAGGAGATTTAGTCTCCTTAGGCAGGACACGAAGAAGGCAGGGAGAATTTGAAGTAGATAACATCTTTTCCATGATGGAAGGCCGCATTCCCGGCTTTGGCTTTGGAGACTTAAAGTTCATGGTCGTTGACACCATGCCCAAGAAAGAAATCGTTGTAGTAAACCAAGACACAGAAATTGAGTTTAATCCGGAAGCGGTCGACCCGAAAGATGATGAGAGTATCAGCTTAGGAATAAACTATGAAGATATTGGCGGCTTAGGTGATGAGATCAAGAATGTCCGGGAGATGATCGAATTGCCATTAAAGCATCCAGAAATCTTTGATAAGCTGGGGATAGAGCCGCCGAAAGGAGTATTGCTTCATGGCCCGCCGGGAACAGGAAAGACATTATTAGCAAAAGCTGTAGCTTCAGAAACTAATACCAATTTTATCCTCATCAATGGTCCGGAAGTTATCAGTAAATTTTACGGGGAATCAGAAGCAAATCTGAGGAAAAAGTTTGAAGAGGCAGAAAAGAATGCTCCTTCCATAATCTTCTTTGATGAAATCGATGCTATCGCTACCAAAAGGGAAGAGACGAAAGGGGATGTTGAAAAAAGAGTCGTTGCCCAGTTGTTAGGTTTAATGGATGGTTTGAAGAGCCGCGGAAAAGTTATTGTCATTGCCGCAACAAACATGCCTAATTCACTAGATCCAGCTTTACGACGCCCAGGGAGATTTGACAGGGAAATAGAGATTGGTGTTCCCGATAAAAAGGGCCGTGAAGAGATTTTAAAGATTCATACGAGAAATATGCCGTTATCAAAGAATGTGAATTTAAAAGATATTGCCAAGGTAACTCATGGTTTTGTTGGAGCAGACCTAAATGCCTTAGCAAAGGAAGCAGCGATGATCGTCTTGCGAAGAATTCTTCCAGAGCTAAAAGTAGAAGGCATAGAAGAAGGCCAGGAAATTCCTAAAGAAATTTTAGAACAATTGATGATCACCCAAAAAGAATGTGTTGAAGCTCTAAAAGCAATTCGCCCTTCAGCGATGCGGGAAGTTCTTGTGGAAACACCAGACGTCACTTGGAATGATGTTGGCGGTCTAGAAGACGTGAAAGCAAAATTAAAAGAAGCGGTGGAATGGCCATTAAAAACACCGGAAGCTTTCAAGAGAATGGGCATTCGTCCACCTCGAGGCATCTTATTATATGGTCCACCGGGAACAGGAAAAACTCTGTTAGCAAAAGCAGTAGCTAAAGAAAGCGAAGCAAATTTTATTTTAGTAAATGGTCCCAGCTTATTGAGCAAATGGGTAGGGGAATCTGAAAAAGCTGTCCGCGAAATATTCAGGAAAGCACGCCAGACAGCTCCAACTATTTTATTCTTTGATGAGATAGACGCTTTAGCGCCAAGAAGAAGTTCTGGCAGCGAAAATCATGTTTCTGAACGATTAGTCAACCAGATGCTGACAGAAATGGACGGCTTGGAAAGCTTGAATGATGTCGTTGTTGTTGCTGCTACCAATAGGCCAGACATGGTCGATCCAGCTTTGTTGCGGCAAGGAAGATTTGATCGGATCATTTTAACGCCAACGCCTAATGAAAAAGCAAGAAAACATATTTTTGAGATATATCTTCAGAAAATGCAGTTAGCGAAGGATGTTGATGTAAAAGTATTAGCAGAGAGAACGGAAGGTTATGTTGGTGCTGATATCGAGGGTGTATGTAGAGAAGCAGCGATGACGGCTTTACGTGAAGATATCAAAGCTAAAGAAGTAAAGATGGCTCATTTTGAAAAAGCGCTGGAATCGGTTAAGGCATCGGTAGATTCCGAAGTTGAAGAAGCATACCAGCAATTATCCACGTACTTCAGCTCCGCTAGAGCGAAGCAGATCACTGAAGATAAACATGGATATTTTGGATAAATTATTTCTATTACTTTTTTTAGTATCCCTACTCATCATCCAAATGTTCTTCCTTCTTCTCCTTCCCACCACTTCCCATCACCATCTTCAGCACGTGATTGATAACCCAAAGAATTACCGCAGCAGCAAGAATAACAGCCCAATCAACCAGCGCCAAAGGAGTTATGCCAAAGAACAAATTCAACGGTGTATAAACAACGACCATATGCAAACTCAACGATCCCAAGATGGCAGCCAGCAATAGCTTATTGCTAAACAATCCCAATTGATACCCCGACCGGATGCTTTGTATCCTCACCAACTGGAAAACAACCAAAGATGATAACACCACCGCTTGCAATTTAGCTGCACTAGATTGATGATATAATAAGAACAAGATAAAGCTGCCAACGCCCATCAGCAAGCCAAGTAGGATAATTTCTTTACGTAATGCAGGTGATAAAATATGTTCCTTCGGCGAGCGAGGAGGATTGTTCATAACATTTGGTGAATGGCCATCAAACCCAAAAGCTATCGCCGGCAAGCCATCCGTGATTAAATTCACCCATAAGATCTGAATCGCTGTTAAGGGAAGAACGGTGGGAGCAAACGTAAAGACAGCATATAATGAAGCAAATACCAACACACATATCTCTCCCAAGTTGGAAGATAACAGATAATTGACGAACTTCCTGACGTTATCAAATATCCCCCTTCCTTCTTCAACAGCATTCACGATGGAAGCAAAATTATCATCGGTAAGGATCATATCTGCTGCTTCTCTGGCAACATCCGTTCCCGTCATGCCCATGGCAATGCCAATATCCGCTTTCTTTAAGGCAGGCGCATCATTGATGCCATCGCCGGTCATGGCTACAATATATCCTTTCTTCTGGAGTTTTGTGACGATCTCCAGTTTATCTTGTGGATTAACTCGGGCAATGATGTCAATATTTTTTATCTCTTTAGCCAGATCAAGATGATGAAGCTCCTCGCCAAGAATAGCTCTGCCAGGCAATCCTAAAATATGGCCGATAGCTTTTGCCGTCGCCAGATGATCTCCTGTAATCATCATCACTTTTATTCCAGCATGATGGCACTTGGCAATAGCTTCTTTTACTTCATCACGAGGAGGATCTAACATCGCCTGTAAACCTACGAAGATCATCTCTTTCTCTGCATCTTCTTTCCGAAGAACATCACTATTCATGGCAAAAGCTAAGACCCGTAAAGCCTGGGAAGCTAATTGCTCATTTTCCTGAAGCAGCTCTTTTTTCTTGGAACGATCCAGACGATACACTTTTCCATCAACAAGAATCTTGCTGCAGAGATTGATGACCACATCGGGAGCTCCTTTGGTATAAGATATCATTCCTTTCTTCGTCTGATGAAGCGTGCTCATCATCTTTCGTTCTGAAGAGAATGAAATTTCATCTATCCTGGACTCTTGCTTCTCCAACGCATCACGATGCAATCCTATTTTCTCCGCTGAAACCAGAAGCGCCGCTTCTGTAGGATCGCCAAAGACTGTTCTTCGAGAACCGCTGCCACTAAAAGAAGCATTATTACATAAGCTTCCTGCTTTAAGCAACATCTGGACAGATTGCAGAGGAACATTCTTTCCCTCCAGCGTTATCTCTCCAGTAGAACTGTACCCTGAACCGGAAACATCATACAACTGATCGTTTGCCAGAAGTTTCGTTACCGTCATCTGATTGTGAGTTAACGTACCCGTCTTATCAGTGCAGATGACCGTAACACTGCCTAACGTTTCAATAGAAGGCAATTTTCTAACAAGAACATTTCTCTTCAACATCTTTCGAACGCCAACTGCTAAAGAGATGGTCATAACGGCAGGCAAGCCTTCCGGTATCGCTGCCACGGCCATCGCTAATGCCGTGAGGACCATCACTTGGATACTTTCTCCTGCCAGCAAGCCTGCCAAGAAAACAATCACCGCAATCACCACAACAGCAATAGTCAAGCCTTTACCCAGTTCAGTAAGTTTAGTCTGCAATACTGTCATCTTTCCCTCAGCTTCTTGGATCTGACGAGCAATCTTTCCCACTTCACTAGACATCCCTGTTGCCACAATGACAGCTTTCCCTCTGCCATTCGTAACAGTAGTAGCAAAATAGATCATATTTGTCCTATCAGCTAATATGGTTGAAGCTGACAAAAGATCGATCGATTTTGTATTTGGCAATGATTCCCCGGTCAATGCTGCTTCTTGAGTTTCTAAAGAATGCGCTTCAATCAATCGAGCATCAGCAGGAATCTTGTCACCAGCTTCTATCAATAGGATATCTCCCGGTACGAGATATTTGCTTTCAATCCTCATCTCTTGACCATTTCTTATCACGCGTGACTGTGATGAAGCCAGTTTTTGCAGCGCTTCAATCGAACGCTCGGCATGATACTCCTGAACGAAGCCCAGGACAGCATTCAGAACAATAATAATCCCGATGATGATAGCATCAGCCATCTCCCCTAGAAAGAACGAGATGATCAAAGCGGCAAGAAGGATCCAGACTAAAGGGCTCGTAAACTGATGTATAAATATCTTCAGAGGATTTGCTGCAGAAACCCTTTTCAATTCATTCAAGCCATGCTGATGAAGGCGTTGCTCTGCTTCTTTTGAAGATAGCCCTTTTTCAGAAGTATAAAACTCTTTATAGACATCTTCCACCTTTTTATCATGCATGATTTTTCATAGTTGCTCTGAATATAAAAATGTTGTTGTGGTAGGAAAGTTAAGAGAAAGTGGAGTAGCACCACAATACGAGCGCCGCTTTCTTTATCAATTTTATTCTTCTTTCCACAGTCAAGAGAAAAAAATGATATTAAAAAAAAGGAGTGTGAACGTTTCTTATTTGATGCAACAGTTTTATAAATTACCCCTATATAATAACAAAAATGCCAAGAAAAGTATCTAGAGAGAGAGAGAGAGAATCCCCTATGTACTTAAAGATGACATAGTCTATCATCTAATAAATAATAGAAAATTGAGAGCAGGAAGATTAGAAAGAGTACTTCAAGCTGTTGGAATAAAAGAGTATACTGATTTTGTTCGATTAGAGGATGCTCTTACTGCGGAGATTTTTGCTTCAGGTGGAGACGAGAATAGTACTCCGTCCTTTGATTTATTTGAATATAGGGAATTGGGAGTTTATGATTTTTTGGATGATCAATATTACCTCACATCAGATAAAAAGATGAAATGGGTGCCTAAAGATGGTGCAAATGCCATCGATTTGACAGACGGTGCTTATTTAAGTCAAGAACAACTTGGAAAAATTCTGAAGTTAAAGACCCGAGAAGTAAAGATATTTGTTCGTCAACATCAACTCGAATGGGTGAGACATAGAAGAAATGATTTTTATCATGTTGATAATGAAGTATTCACCTATCAAAAACGTTTTCAAAATATAGACCATTTTCTGGGGATTAGAATTTAGAAATTAAAAACAAAATAAAGAAAATAAAAAAGAAAATAGTCTAAAAAAGACCTACTTCTTGGCTGGTGCTCCCTTAGCTGCTCCTTCAGCTTCCTTCTTCTCTTCAGGGATCAGCTCATCAACGATGGACTTAGGTATGCCTGTATCAAGCATCTTGGTTCGGATCTTCTTATTCTCCAGCCCTTCCATCTCCTTCATGATGGCCTTAGCAGCAGCCTCAAATTCGGCTCTTCTTCGTTCCATCTCTTCTTTCAAGCGCTCCTTCTCTTCAGCCAAAGCCTTCCGCTCTTCTGCAGTCAACTCTGTCTTCCCGGAAGCGATAACAGCATCAAACCTTCCTTCATCGATTGCCTTTAATGCATCTCTAGCATCCATCCCTTCTACTTTAATCCCCATGGACTGGCAGGTGCCGACAATCTCTTTGACCTTCATCTTCATAGTTTTACCCAGAAGGCTGTCTTCTTTGATCTTAGCAACTTTAATGATCTGAGGCATCAACACGTCAGCAACTTTTTCCGCTAAAGGGTTTGCCGCTCCTTTCTCAACACCAGCTTCTTTTTTGATCAATGCTGCTGCAGGAGGAGTTCCAATTTCAATGCTGAATGTCTTGCTGGTCGTATCGACCGTCACTTTTACCGGCACTTGCATTCCAGCCATATCTGCTGTCTTTTTGTTGATTTCAGCAACTACTTGCCCAATATTTACTCCCGTTGGCCCTAATGCTGGCCCTAATGGCGGTGCAGCGCTGGCTTTCCCGCCTTGAATCAATGTTTCTACTGTTTGTTTTGCGATGGTAATCACCTGTATTAGTATATTTGTGCGTAACTTCAGCTAAAAGTTAGGTCCCATTTATAAAGTTTCTCCCATAAAGGCACTATCCGCTTTCTGAGTGATATCATCATAAAGGTCAAGAGGGGGAGTGAGTTTTAGAAGCACTTTAGTAAGGGATAACAATGAATTTTCTTCTTGAAACATATCAACTTTACTTGAACTCACACAGTTACAAAATTCCGAACTCCCCGACCTTGATGATATCACTCACTATTTAGATAGTGTCCCATAAAAAAATCATAAAAACGACAAAACAGCTATGAAATGATTCCAAAGAAACACAAATAATAAGAGGTTTAGCTGGGAACAACCGTATCTATTGTCGCTGTTTGCTGTGGATTCCCCCTATATGCTCTTTGAGATGCTGCTCGAACACCACAAACTCTTCGGAAAACATCCATATACAAGCCCATCACTGGTGCAACAAGTGGTGAAATATAGGCTAAATTTTTTGCACCTTCCTGGACTTTTTCAATGTCCACATATCCTTCCGTCATCAAGCAGCCTAAAGCGATTGCTGCTGCAGAGGCAGGAACCTGGAGAAGATTAAATGGCACAATCTCTGCTGCCGCTCTTCTCAGCCAATGACTATCTTTAGTTGTTCCCGTCAGCCGAAAGGCATACTCTCTTGCCCGACCATACGCCCCACCAACAATACCATTCATCGTAGATGCTGAAAGCCGGGAAATACCAATGCCTATAGCCCCCAATCCTGAACTATAATCAATCAGCCCGCCAACAAGTAAACCATAAGTAATATTTCCTAGACGATCAACGCGATCAGCTTTCTTTGTAGAAGCTTCCACTAGTGAAGGATCAGTTTCAGCCTGTTCCTCCACAAGATCTTCCAATTCTATACCTTGAATGCCCATCATTCCGCAGAAAACGATGTCCTCTTTAAAAATGTTTCTATTTTGTCACTATTTGAAGACAAACATAAAAACATATACATTGGAGAAGGTGGTAAGCAAGTATTAAGAGAGATTAAGAGAGATTAAGAGAGATTAAGAGAGATAAAAGAGAAATGAAGGAAGCAGCCTACCCCAAAAGCCTTTAACTCTTCTCCGACGTTCCTTTCTTCACTACATCCTTAAACATCCGATAGGTCTCAATCATCATCTTGTTGTGGATCTCACCATATAAGGCTTCGCCGGTCAAGGCTACGTCGACTAAACAATTTCCCCCATCATACCTCAACGTGACACGAACCGTCCCCGGCTGAACGACATATTTATAGAAACTCTGCTTCAGAAGGATGATCCTATCTTCAATGTCTTTAGGTATTTCCTGAAGTGGAACCGTTATCTGATACAGGCGCTTATTCTTCCCATAATTCTCGATGCTCTTTTCCAGAAGGATCTTGTTAGGAATCTTAATAATATTTCTTGAATCAGCAAAGCTCTGCAAGGTGAGATAGAATGTGCCAATCCTCGTAACTTCCCCAATATCATCACCGATCTTAACGTTATCTTGGATCTTGAATGGCTTTTTATTGAGGATTATGGCCCAAGAGAAGATAGCCATGAGCACATCACGGATAGCAAAAGCAAACCCAGAAGCAGCTAACCCTAAAAAGATAGTAATATTCACGACAGATACGCCAAATTTCCAGAGGATCAAGGCAAAACCTATGAAGAAAAGAAAGAAAGAATAGAGCTTTGAAACGAATATCCTCTGCTCGATCTCCATCTCCCCTTCTAACGCGTTAAATAACCTCGTGCTCGTCAGCCGTAAGAGGATAGAAATGACCAAAAGTGTAGTGATGACAAAGACGATAGATTCGATGAGATGAGTGAAATAGTCCGGGATCTTTAGAAGATGTATTCGATCTACATAAAAGAACAGCTCTGTAAGAAGATACAATCCCAGCAAGAAGAGAATCCTCTTGTTCATGATCTTCTTTCGCATGATTTTCTTCCGCATGGAAGCTAGCCTGTTGTTTCTCATGACACACTTTTCCTTTCCGCTCTTTAATTACTTTTTGCTTTCCTAGAAAACAGATGAAAGCAGAGGAACACTGAAGAAAACGTTGAACATAGAACATAAGCTAAATTCAAAGCTCAATCTGCCGGACGTCTAGCTTAAAATCTTCTTCTAATTTGGCAAAGCGCTCTTCATCTTCAGGGCAGATGATCGATAACGCGTAACCACTCTTATTGGTTCTTCCGGTACGGCCAATCCGATGGACATAAAACTCGGCTCTCGTGGGAGCATCATAATTGATGACTAAATCAACATTGTCGATCTGCAACCCTCTGGCAGCCACATCAGTAGCTACTAAAATATTGAATTTTCCCGCTTTAAAGAGATTGAGCCTATTTTGCCGTTCCGCTTGGTCTATATCGCTATTGATATATTTTGATTTTAACTTATTTTGTTCTAAAAATTGAGAAATCTCATACGATCGTGTCTTGGTGTTACAAAAGATGATGACGCGCTTAAACTCCCTATGGGAAAAGAATTTTAACAATAGTTCCAGCTTATCCTCAATCTTGCACAGTATTTTCTCCTGGATGATCTTCTGCGGTATTTGTATACCAATAGTTAACAATTCATAATCACCAATTTCCTGTTCAATAAAGTCATGGACTTTCTCCGTAATAGTAGCAGAAGAAAGGATGATCTGAGCATTAACACTGATGCGCTGCTTGATATACCTGCACATCTCTAAAAAGCCGTTGTCAAACATCTGGTCACTTTCATCATAGACAATCAGTTTAACTTCACCTACTCGGATATGCTTCTCATTGATATGCTGGATCAATCTTCCCGGAGTTCCCACCATAATCTGGGTTTTTTTCATGGTCGTGCGATAATCGCCGGATAAATCCCTTCCGCCGTAAAGAGTAGCTACGCTCAAGCCTAAAGGCTCGCCGATACTTTGAAGTTCTTTCCCTACCTGGATGCAAAGGTCTCGGGTGGGAACAACGATGAGCATCTGAATGCCTTGTTTAGGATTGATCTTTCCCAAAAAACCAAGAGTGTAAGCCAGCGTTTTTCCGCTTCCCGTCATAGACGTAAAGACGATATTCTTGCCTTTCAGCGCTAAAGGGATTATTTTATCTTGAACATCAAGAGATTCTTTAAATTTTAACCGAGATAAGACTGCTATAATATCCTTTTTCAATCCTAATTGAGCAAAACTTCCCATAATCAACTATAATCCTGCTGCTTTATAAACTATTACCTGCCACTTTTGTTCCTCAAATATGTACTTATCATTTAGGGGTGAATTAATCTCATTTTTAGCTAATATTTATAAATAATCAGCTTTCCCATACTAATATCTAGCCCAAAAGGGTTACTACAAGATAAATAGGTCTCACTATAAGACACATGGATATCATCAGCGTAAAAGGATATGAATTTAAGGCGTTCAACCTAAAGGAATCTTCATTCCGAAGGGTGGTACAATTTAGAAATGATATCATCAATGCCTTAAGCAAGCTGGGGCTAACTGAAGATGATATTGATGTTCCCTTGGAAACTGTCGCTATCAAAAAAGCTCCTGCTTCTGCAACTTGGTATATGGATGGGTTTCGGATGTATTATGATTACAAGTCCGCAAATAGATTTATTGAGAATCTGTATATCATCACTAAAGTTATCGAATTAGAAGTTGCTGCAGTTATCAGCGGTGAAAAGACCATTCAAGAGTTTATTCAGGATTTTTCTGAAGAGAAAGACATTAAAGAACAGCGGAAAGAAGCAAGGAAAGTGTTAGGAGTTAACGAAGATTCTTTAGACTTAGAGCAGATCAACAGCAAGTATAAGCTATTGGCAAAGAGATATCATCCCGATATGCCTGAGGGCAGTACAGAAAAATTCAAATTGATCAATAATGCCCACAAGATGCTGAAGCGAGAATTAGCGTAGAGGATTTCTTAGCAGCTTTTTAGCAACCGGCTTAGTAGAAAGTGTAGGTAGCACCAATTCGTGAGCGATGCTTTACTTGTCCATTTATTTGCGGGAGGGGTTGTTCCTTACGGGACGGCACCGCACTTTACAAAACACATCAGCAAAGCGAGCCGGTGCTACCTGAGCAAAGCGAAACTTTCTACTAAGCCCTACAACCAAAACCTTTATCTATCAAAACTACGTTATCTAAAAAAAAGAGGAGAGCCTAATAAGCTTCTCATGAGCCAGATGAAACTGAAAATATATCTTTTCCGCCACGGGCAATCCCATTACAATAAGCACCAATGGTTTACCGGCTGGATCGATTCCAAGATGACTTCTGAAGGATTTAAAAATGCCAGAAATATCGCCAAAAAGTTACAGCATAAGCGCATTGATATAGCCTATCATACCCGCCTGTCAAGATCAAGACAGACGTTAAAAGAAGTTCTTCGCTACCATCCAGAATGCAAACAGATCATCAAAGATGACCGCATGATTGAGCGCTGCTATGGAAAATTGCAGAAGCATTCTCATCAAGAATTTATGCAAGAGATAGAATTGACAGTCATCGAAGCTATGGAAAAGAGATATGGAAAGATGCCCAGAGAAGCTCGATCAACAATTGGAATGGAAATCGCAACATCCATCTATGATATTTATCATCGCTCCTATGACATCCCTCCTCCTGGAGGCGAATCAGTCAAGGATGTGGAAAAACGTGTTCAATCGTTCATCAAAGACCTGCTGAAGAAGATGAAGAAAGAAAAGGTAAACGTAGCCATCTCTGCTCACGGGAACAGTATGCGCCCGTTCAGGAGATATTTTGAAAAGCTATCTATACCAAAAATGATGAGCATCGAAAATCCATGGGATGATTATTTTGAATATAGTATAGAAGTAAAGTAAGCAAATAAAGAAGGAAAAAGAATCATCCCCTTCATAACCTATTCACTCATCACCGTCTGCAATGTCCTGCTGGACTTAGTCTCCTTCAGATATTTTCGAATATTAAGAAACTGCTTGATCTCTTCATTTATTTTATGAAATTCCTGCGCTCCTTTCTCGGTAAAGCGGATCATCTTATTCTCATAAGCGATAAATTTTTGCTGTTCCAGGCTTTCCAAATTCTTGTAGACTGCCCGTTCCTGCTTGAGAATCATCTGTGATGATAACAACAATTCGATGAACGTTATTTTTGATGTCCGTAAGCGCAGATTTTTTTCGAGCAACGGCTGGTTTAATGAAGCATAAAATTCACCTAAGGCATAAAGTACTAGCCTCTGCACTTTCGTCAGCCGCATTTTTAGCTTAAAGATAGAGAGATATAAAAACATTTAGGAGAAAAATGTCATTCTGCCCCTCCAATAAGCAAAGTTTATAAAATCTGGGTTCTTCTCACAAGAGATGATCAAAAAGAGTGTGGCGTGGCTGGTAGTATTTCTCCTGATAGCTTCCTTCTCTTTAGCTGAAGAATGCGCCTTCTTATTTTACGGTGAAAATTGCCCTGGCTGTGATGATGCAGATGCTTACATCAAGAACATAGAACAGAATAAGCCGGAATTTACCGTCCAGAGATATGAGGTCTACTATAATAAGGAACAAGCAGATCTGGCAAAACAATATTTTGCTGCTTACAATATCCCTGAAGAATCGCAAGGGCTTCCTGCCTTATTCCTACCAAAAGCATATTTCATTGGTACTGATCCCATAAAAACGTTATCCAGCCAATATTTGACAGAAAATGCTATCGATGACTGCCCTACCCTTAACCCGGGAGAAGTAGTGGGAGTAGTAGGTAAAAATTCACCGCTTGATGTCTTAAAAACATTATCATTTCTCACGATAACGGGAGGAGCATTGAGAGATGCCTTCCATCCAGGAATGTTGGGCTTAGCGCTGCTCTTTATCATGCTTCTGGCAGGTGTGAAAAATAGCGTACGAAGCTTCCAGCTGGGAATCAAGTTTATTATAGGAGTGTACGTAGTATATTTCCTCTTCGCCTTAGGCTTGTTGACGTGGTTTGCCTCTTCATCTCTAAAAGTGTTGTTCTACCGCGGCATCGGCTTATTTGCCGTCATCTACGGATTGATGATCATTAAACAGTTCTTGAGCAATAGCAAAAAAGAGAATGCCCTACAAGTATTTGCAGAGAATATCGGAAAATATGTACGGACATCCGTAGGCATAGTCATCATTTCACTGGCAGCAAGCATCTGCTCCTTTGCAGGGATATCACCTACTTTCTTGTCGTTGCGCTTTGCTTTTGCCGGAGCTTCCGGCTGGATGGCTTTGCCGATCGTATTGTATTACCTCTTACTGATGATCCTACCTTTGGGAGTTATCCTTGCCATCTGGATTATTCTGCAGCAGAAATATCATCTCCTAGCAGAAAAAGAAGGAAGAACGGCAGACGTTTGGAGAAGGCATCACCATAAAGTCATGCGAACGGTTATAGGGATTGTTTGTGTCATTCTAGGGCTGGCTGTATTATTTATATGATTCCAAGAGCAGCAAACAAGTATGTTCAAGAATACCTTAAAGTACTATCCATCCTGCAGAAGACACATCAGCCGACGATGTTAGAGATGTTTTCACATTCCACACACTTCCAGCATGTGGTCATGACGCTTCTCAGTGCACGATCAAAAGATTCTACTGTTATTCCTATCGTCAAAGAATTCTTTTCAAAGTACCCGGAACCCCAAGACATCCAGCGCTTACCTGTTCAGGAATTAGAAAAATGGTTTTTCAAAATTGGATTCTATAAAACAAAAGCAAAGCACGTTCATGAATTAAGTAACATTATTCTAAATAAGTATCATGGTCACGTTCCAGATACGTTTGAAGAATTAGTATCTTTACCAGGAGTGGGCAGAAAGACGGCAAACTGTGTCTTAGCCTATTCTTTTGGTAAGCCGGCTATCGCTGTAGATATCCACGTGCATAGAATCTCTAACAGGCTAGGCTGGGTGCATACCCAGAAGCCAGAAGAGACGGAAGAAGCGCTGAAACGGATCATCGATAAGAAAGACTGGATTGATATCAATAGATTACTCGTTGACCACGGACAAAGAATATGTCTGCCCATAAAGCCAAAATGCCCGGAATGTGGGGTTAAGAGGTATTGTCGATTCTGGAAAGATAATTTCTCTTAAATTTATTTTCATCAACTATCTTTACATCAAAAGCAAAGGTACGCAATTTTTGTAATTCTTCATCTGGAAAGAATCTACTCCCATCTCGCCTTCTATGAAGAGTAAGAAGTTCACAGCGATATACACCTGTGGCTCTCATAGCCTCTACGACATCTTCTTGTTCAGCTTCCACATAGAAAGAATCATCAAATAATCGACGAGTTGCCGCTTCCATCTCTTCCTGTGGCAACAAGGAAGTTGCTTCTTGATATAATAAAATATCCCATGGCGAACTAGACCCTTGATGACGAGTAATCCCATGAATAGCTCGAACATCCATGCCATTCGTATTCCAGTCGTATGCCCGTATCTCATGAACACCTGCTAAATCCCCTCTCCAACCAGTCGGCATGAGAAGAGTATCTAAAGCATGGGTATGGTAATGGAATAGAGGTAAAGATGCCCAGCCTTTCGGAAGCTCTTTCTCCCAATCTAGCTCTACTGATTCTACTTCCCCATCAGCAATAGCAGTCACGTAATGCTGACCACGAAGAAGATGATATTGCACCCCAAATGCAGCTTCATCAGTCAGACAGCCATTAAGAGCAACTAATCGTTGAATAACTAAAGGATCAGTAACTATACTTGACAAACGTGCATAATCAACGCCAGGTAGTTCCATTGGAGATAAGGAACAGCAACCATTTATAAGCTTTTCTTATTTCACTACTACTAAGAAACAACTACCTATTAATTATTAGTACCTATAAAAATACTACCTCTTCCCCGCTATCTTCACTAGCTTCACTAGCTTCACCAAAGCAGCGATGACCCAGATAGCGTTAAGGATGACGAAGGGCCAGCCTTTTAATGTTAAACCATAGTATAACAAGAATCCCGCTCCGATGATGTTCAGAACATTATAAAAATACGTTTCCTGATTGAATCGCTTATTGAATTCATCAAGGACAAAAGCTACAAGGATACAGAGCATCCCTACTATTCCTATGAGCAGATTATAATCTATCATCTTTTTGCCAAGACCAAAAATTCTTTGCCCAGACTATGCACCAATTCTTTTTCCTTCTGAATGGTTTTCTGTAATTTTTGCAGATGGATCTTATGAGGAAGATCCGCATAACTGATGGAATGCTCTAAGGACAGATGGCTGTTCAACAATTGATTAATATGACCATACCTCTCCTGAATACCATCCACTTTCTGCTCAAAATCCTGGATGTCCTTGATCGTCTGCTGGATATTAAAATACTCATCATGAAGCATATTGCCTTCCAGCAAAGCTGCTTTATTCTTATCGCCATTGAAAGATGTTAATTTCAGTTCTACCAAATGGCTGGCCTGATTTCGAAGCTTGTGAGAGATCTGTTCTGCTCCTTCCAATTCCTCCAGACTTTTCTTCAACAACCCCAACTGTCGATTTAATTCTTGGCGATGGGCAAAAGAAAGGCTGCTTTGATAAGGGTGAGAAGAGCTTTTTAACGGCTGAAGAAGGCTGTCATGAACGTGCCGGATATTTTCCAGAATACTCGGCAAACGTTCCACCTCTTGTCTGATCTCTTTAACACCCATAAGAGATTGATGGAGAAGCGGTTTATAAATCTTTTTGCGGATAAGGCTCAACAAACAATGGTGGATATTCAATAAACAGCATTTGACAAGAAGAGCATACTCCCTCCACAACTATTATAAAAACAAGCACCTGCAAAAGAGTCATGATCAAGAATATCTTCAATCCAATACTCAAAACTACAACCAGAAAAATGCTCGCTGTAGCTTTCGCTTCAGGTACAGGAACAAACGTTAGGGAAGCCCTTGCCGAATCCAAGAATCCAAAAGCAAATTTCTCCATACCTTTGCTGATAACCGACAAAGAGAAGATTGCAGCAGTAGATCATGCAAAGCAATTTTCCATAGATACCATTACCGTAGACGGCATCCAGCATTGCGGGAGCTGGAAGGAATTACAACGGACAGTTCAAGGAAGAAAAGAATACCACGAAAGAACAAATACCTACAACACCCTACTACTCAAAAAAATAAAGCAGTATGAACAAGACCATCAGGTAACCTTTGATATTGCTATCCTAGCCAAATATATGCGCCTCTTCACCGGTGATCTGTTGAGAAGATTTAGGGGAACAGCTCTTAACGTTCATCCTGCCGATTTAGCAGCAAGAAAAGAGGGGAAGAGAATCTACGTTGGCGCAAATTCTGTATACCACACATTACTTGCCGGAGAAAAGAAGACAAGAACATCGATTATCCTCATCAACAAAGAATTGGACGGGGGACCTATTTTAGTTTCAGGACCTTGGGTGAAATTCAAAGGAAAAGAAGTTACTGTAGAAACTGCCGCTGTCCATGAAGAGCTGCAGAAAGAACAAAGCGACTGGCCAGCGTTGCGCTTTACGCTCCGTGAAATTTCTTTAGGTCATTTTTCCATCAACAACAAAAAATATCATGATGATGGAACTCCTACAGTCCTTTACAAAGGAAAAGAATTGCCGTATGAAGGATGGGTATTAAAATAAGGTTATACACAATCGAGAAAAAACTCTAAAATTAATAAGGAGTAGGAGTTCTTAACTCATATGCTCGTGCTGCTTCTTTTTTAGTTTTTCTTAAAGCTAAATATTTTATTCCAGCCATTGAAGCAGCCCAACCTAACCAAAACATTGCAGTATCAGTATGATCTGTAACATTTTCTCCATTAAATAAAGGATAGTATTCATGAATTGTTGATATAACTGGTGGAATCAAACTCGCGGCAGTTTTGATATATTTATTAAATTTTGATGTTGCTACATATAAGAATGCGCTCCCTTGAAAAACTATTCCAAAATCACTTAAATGCCCTGTCGCCCAATTATAATCCATCAGACCTGCCTTTGTGGCAAGTTGCATTCCTCCTCCAGCTATCTCTGCTCCAAAACCTAAAAGATTAAATTTTATAGCAATCTTCTTCTCTTCTTCATGAATAATATTATCTAAATTTGCCATTCTATTTTTAATATTAAGTCATACTCTATTTAAATGTTTGTGTTATGTTGTCTTTTATAGGTAGTAAATATATAGGGAAGCTAACCCCTATCTTTAATGTTAAAATGTATGGTGCTTCGCACTTGACAGGATTTTTTTTTCTCAACTCTCTCCGCTTCGCTCCGAGCCACATTGCACTCTCGCCTTCAGCTCGTGCGTATAACAGGCATGCCACAGTTAACTAAGAAATCAAACTCCCTTTACCTGCTCATATAGCCTCGTTGCTGCCATCAGTAGATTTCTCTGCCCATGAGTTGAGGAATAGGCCCAAAGATCAGTAGAACATTGCACCGTCTTCATTGCTGCATGAGATAACGTGCTGGTGATCATCAAATATGCAGCATCTGAACTTACACTATCCAGCCTGCGAAGATCGTTAGGGCCAAGAACAGTAAGGTTATCGATGGCAAAGGAAGATAACCGCGCACCATAATCAATGCCAGGAAGTCCTCCAACGATAACTAAGCTCTTGAGTTGAGGTAGTGACGCACGATCATCATCTCTAGTCAAAACTTTTCTCCGTTTGAGTTTGGTCTTCTTTTCTTCTGATTTAACTTCTGGTGAAGTTTCCGGAGGATATGCTCGAGTAAGATATTGCTCTACTAGCTTTTCCCGCTGCTCAGTTGAATCTGCACTTGCTAAAGCCCCCATCATCTGGAGATATTCACGATCACCGCCATGTTGATAAGAATTTCTCTTCAAATCACGAAGAACTTCTAGATAAGATAAAGCAAAGTCAAGATCAGCATCAATCACCCTTCGCACAGGCTCTTCTGAAGTAAACACTCGAGGACGAAGCAGTTTATACACTCTAAATTTATTTCTCTGTGTATCCACGTCAAGAATATGGTTTAAATGGTCTTGCATGATGTCATAACGAGCCCCACGAAGAATCTGCATTCTGCTTAAGGGATTTCTTCCACCGCTTTCCTTTCCACCTTCTTCAACTAAAGAAACTGTAGCATCATAATCATTCAAGAACCGCAGCATGAGGAGAGCATGATTACTAGAATCAGCGGAATTTTTCTGAATTTCACGAGCAACAATCTCAAATTCTTCTGGAGTTATTTCAACAGCAACATCTAACAATCCTTCATCAGCAACTTGCATCCAGGCAGAGAGTGTTTTATCATTGATCCTACGATGAATTCTCCTGTACTGGAGAGAGTTACATTCGCGGACAAAATCATAAGCAGCATCAATATCAAGATCAGGAATAGTGCCAAACTCTAAATCAAACCTTCGTTTAGATTCAAATTCAGACTCATTGCCCATAGATCTCAGCAAAAATTCAGTGTTATTTCCCGACATTGAATCGCGATAACGCTGGTGATACCTCTCCACTCTAGCTACGATCCCCAGCTCTTCCGCGATACTATCTTTCCATTGATCATAAACATCAGAAAATGTACCACAGCCCGATGCCAAACTTTTCCGAACTACTTTTTGGTCAAATTTTGGAACGACAGATTGGATGTAAAATGACAGGTCAACATTTCTTAAAAAGCGGTCAGCGATAATTTCCTTTGCAACAGGATCATCCACATCATCATACAATTGAAAAGCGACTTCTAATCCCTCTGCAACACCACGCATAACTAAATTTCGGACAAGATCAAGAGATGTTCGTTTCTGCTCGATGATATTTCCATATAAATCCACCTTATCCAAGCCTGTTTCTGGCTTAAACCATATTCCTGGCCTGATTCTCCTGAATTCTCTTTCTTCAAGTTCCAGAGCCTTCAATGCCCCAACATCATAATCAATTTTTCCAGCAAGATCGAGCAAGCGCCGATGGTCATCAGGCTGCGACACATCACCAGCAGATAATAATTCCTCCAATCCAAAATGAACAGCTTCACTCCTTCTCGTCTGCTCATTGAAGCGCTCCTGTAATTTCAAGTGAGTAGACTGATACCTCCTGCTCTTCCCCAGCCAAGGCAGTTTTGACCAGAACATAGCCTTACTAGCCTGAAGCTTATTATCAACGATAACTCGGGGATACAAAAAGGCCTGAGCAGCAGAAGAAAGATCATTAGCAACAAAAGTATACCCATGATAATGCATACTTAATTTTTCACTTTTATAATCACCAAGACTAAGGTGACCATTCAATAATCCTTCACCCATCAACGCTGACCTAAGAACTAGATAATTTTGTACATTCAGCCCAGAAGAAGGAAGCAGGGCAAAATTAAACAGCCCTTCTAATCGCAAGCCAGGAGTTGTTCCTTCCTGCAGCATCCGCTCATAGCGTTCAAGAATATGAGGGTTATCTTCAACATAATGCATCACATAATGAAAATCAGCTATGGGAAACCAATGCAATGACCGAGGAGAAAGATCAACTTGTTCCGGGAGAAGAGAAAAAGTTATATTTCTCTTAGGGACAGGAAGAGCTTGCTTCCCACCAAGATACTTCCGAGCAAATCGCTGCCGTCGAGTTCTGATTTTAAGTGCCATTAATAAGTAACGACAATAACAGCTATATATAGTTTTCGGCAGTAAAATACCAACATCCCTCAAGAAGCACATCACCAAAAGAAAGCAAAAAAATTCCAAAAAAACATAGCTCACGCTACATCCATTGACTATGCTAAGAATTTCATGATTACAGAAAATAAAAAAATACAAGATAAAAAATGAAAAACCGTATGAAGATAAGACACACAATTATGAACGTTAGTAAGTGCGTGCTGAATTGGTCGTTGCCTTCCAACGTACACACCACTTCTATCAAACCGCTGTTATTGCGGTGT
>DATDXI010000072.1:0-14193 GCA_035289385.1 Candidatus Nanoarchaeia archaeon
GATCATTCCGCAGGTATTTTCTGCACCAACCAGTCTATAAAGAAGTAACCTACCGCCGCTCCTATATTGACAAAGTACAAGATGATAAGAATAACATACAACACTTGATCCATATTTTTGAAGGCGACCAGTGCAAAAGAGAAGACATAAGCTCCGGTGATGGTGAGAAAAACGAAGAGTATCTTTTTTCCTAATCCAAGGGGGGTATAGTTAAAAAAACGTTTCAGGGCAAATGTAATAGGGGTTAGCACAATAAGCAAAGCCAAAGAAACAACGGAAACAATTTTCATGATTCCTTGAGTGTCTATATGGAAGGATTCTGCTTGATACTCAGGATTAAGGAAGGCAAAGTATTTCAAAAAGCCGAAAGAGAACTGAGGGTTGAGCGTCAAAATAATAGCGAAGAGAACAATTAAGGAAAAGAGAACCGAGCCAGTAAAAAATAAATATTTGACGAAATGAGCGATAAAACGCACGATGGTGAGAAGAATCTTTGACTTCAAAGTTCCGGACTGCACTATCTCCACGTTTCTGTCGTGAAATCTGCCGTGATCGTGGTGTGCCATTTTTTCTGGAAGGAGATTGGATATAACTCGTTCTCATTCAAACTTGAGGTATCGTGTCACTTCTTTCTTGATGTCCGGACTCAGCTTTTTCGGCTGCAGTACTGCCGTGTAAAAAATAGTATAATAAATTGTCTTTGTAGAACGGACAAGCACCCCTACAAAGGTACTGAGTATCTTATCAATAAAAAAGGTAAAAAACAAAGGAACCAGGGAAAATGAGAAACCAAACATTTTTATGACGGTGTGAGGATAGTTGCTGATAAACACATCAAAAGTTCCAATCCAAAGTCCAAGAAGGAGGAAAAAAGGAACTAAGTAACGCACTAGTACCTTGAGGATATTTCCTGCAAAATCTATGCCAAAAACACCTACCAAGGTAGCAGGAACATTTCTCTTCAAGGCTTTCAGATCGGGGATGGTATCTTTCCAACTTTTTTTTGTAATGACTACTGCCGGGATCATAAAGTTACCCACAAGATCCCATACTTCTTCTAACAGGCTGAAGAGGATCCTGGCAATCTGGCCTTGTCCTCCTTTCTTTGCGCTTACACCGGCCACGAAAAGATTGATAACGGCAATCCAGCGGAATGAAGGCTTGAGTTTTGCCGTATGCTCTCGAGCTTCTTGATAACTAATATTTTTTCCAGTGATGACATTATAGGTGAGCCAACTCTGGTCTGCCTGCTGTCTGATGTAAAAGAAAACACCATAGACCCCATAGATGATATAAAATGGAGCAAAAAGGAAAAAGAGTAAGAAAACCAACCCTATCTTTAAAGAGAAAAAAAAGTACAGAAAAAGGAATAAAGGAACAAATTCAAGCAGAGAGAAGAGAGCCATCCTTATCAGCGGCTTGAACAGATCGGTTTCTTTTCCAAAGACTTTGAAAGAATGCTTAAGGAGATAGCCCGTATCTTTCAGGCGATCAATCAATGGTTTTTTAAGAAGCTGTTGATTCCCCGGCAAGCCGCCTTCCGTCACTAATTTTTGCAACGAGCCTAGCTGGTTGCTTTGAGGCTGAGAAGGTACCGCACTCATACTCAGCAACTTCCGTGCCCAGGCAGGAGGAGCATTCTTCCCTTTTGGCGGCTTCCCAATCTGGATATATTTCATTTTAGCTATTCTGGTAGTTTCTAGTAAAATCAACAAGTATTAAAATGTTTGTTTTCCCTCGTTTTTCACTATGTTATTACAACAAAGGTTTAAATATTTTGAAATGGAGATATCATTAATGAGTAGATCTAGGCGAAATAGAATTTTATTTGGCAAGACTATATTATTCTTCGTATTGGTGCTTTTTCTTTTTTCCTGTGCAGAGCCTCTTGCTGAGACAGAAAAAACTTCAGTAGGAGAACCTTCTGAAGCAAGGGAAGAATCTCCTGGAAGTAATGGGGTTGTCAGTAAAATTGCAGCAGGTCCTCTGCATTCCTTGATTCTCCTGTCGGACGGCACAGTTTGGATTGCCGGCATACGCGCCATAGGTCAAGAGGAAGGAAAAACCATAGCATATGTTGGAGATAACAACTGGGATATTATTACGGGTCGGGAAACGCCTAAAAAAATGTCTCAACTAGAGGACATTAAATATATTTCTGCTGGGACTGATTTTTATCTTTTTTTAAAATCTGACGGGACGGTCTGGGCTTGGGGAATGAATACACTCGGACAGTTAGGGAGTGGAACCCCCTTATGGGAAACGCCGGAATCACCAGTACAAGTTTCTGGTCTGAGCGATGTTATCGCCATTTCCGCAGGAAGTGGTCACTCTCTTGCATTGAAACAGGATGGCACCGTATGGTCTTGGGGGGCAAATAGTTTTGGACAATTAGGAGATGGCACAGAAACAGCAAGTAATGTTCCTGTTCAAGTAGTTGGTCTTCAGGATGTTATCGCTATTTCAGCTGGAAATGGGTACTCTTTAGCTTTGAAATCTGACCATACTGTTTGGGGTTTTGGTGACAATAGCGGTGGCTCTCTTGGCCCCATTGAGTATATGGAAAGTCTGTATTTGAATAAAAAATTGACTCCAACGGCAATTGTTGGACTAAGTGAGGTCACAGCGATAGCTGCTGGAACTGGTTCCCTTGCTTTGAAAGAAGATGGCACTGTGTGGTATTTAGGAGCAGAACGAGCAGGAAAGTTTAGCGATGATCCTCAGGGAAATCCCGTGCATATTGAAAGTCTCAGAAATATAAAGGCGATTGATTTGCAGGGGGAAACAGGTCTGGCTTTAACTGCCGATGGAAAAGTCTGGTCTTGGGGTGTCAACACGTATGGTCAACTAGGAGATGACCGGCCGCTTGTGCCTCACAGTGAGGCATATATGGATAAACATTTTACAGTACCTGCACTTATTCCCAGCTGGAGTGATGTTATAGCCATTTCCAGTAGCGGGCAGACTTCTCTCTTCTTTAAAGCAGATGGAACCGTCTGGGCAACTGGAAGGAATGATTTTGGGCAATTGGGTGATGGAACAAGGGAACAGAGAACCAAGCCAGTGCAGATGAGATTCTCTTAAAGAAGTCAAAACAAAAGTTTTAAGTAGCTTGTCAATAAACTACTACCAGAGGAAGATGATGTCATTCAGAACAAATATTGCCATCGTGCTGGTGGTTATTGGTCTTTTTCTGCTGAGCTCGTGTAGTGAATCAGGAAGTGAAATAGACGAAACATCCGTGCCAGAGGATATAGAAGAGTCAGACACGAGAACCACTCCGCCAACAGATGATGCTGAGGTAGAGGGCAGAAACCCAGAAGAAGGAGATGAGGAGTGGGGTAGGTGTGGCGATAATGTTGTACAAAGAGATTTTTCAGAAGAGTGTGATGAAAGCTCGTCGAGATGCACTGCCTGCCTTTTCAATACCATCCCCACAAAAACAACTGTCAACAGCAAGAAGGAGGGAGATCAATCTTCGGTAGATGTAGCTATGACGGAAGACGGACATCTGGCTTTGCTTTGGGTTGACTCCGATCTGCGGGAAGATACAGACACCCTCTTCCTTCAGGAATTTAAAGGTACTTCTCCGTTAAAGTTGAGGCAATTAATTGGCTCTGATTCTCGTTCTTCTCCAAAAGTAGCTCTTTCTAATATTAATTCTGGTGCAGATGATGCAGATATTTTGGTACACGTAGCCTGGGAGGGGGTTGTACCGGATCAGCAGTTTACTATTCCCATTTACTCGCAAAGTTTTTCCTCTGTGAGTTATACTTCTAAAAGGGAACGTGCTGTAGTTTATCCTAACTGTTGGACAGCTGGAAATTATGATTTTACAACAGAACCAGCAACAACATCCCCCGGTTCATACACTTATCTTGCCTGGAGTAATTTAGATAACTGTGAACTAGAGGGAGATATATTTGATAAGAATGATATCTTTTTTCAACAGGATAGTTTAGTTGGTACGAGGCAGTTAGAATATCCTGGAGAACAAACTTATCCTAAAATTTTTGTTGCGGAAAATGGTGATGTGTCATTGTTTTTCACTAGTAATAAAGACATTGAAGGAGAAGACCCTCTCTTGGGTTATAGGGCATACTATGAACACTTGAATAGAACAAGCTCTACTCGATCTACTACTCAGGTCAAAGCAGGTTATCAACTCATCGATTACGATTTTTCTGTTAGTATGGATGGGGATGGTGGATTTGTAATTGTTGATGACGGCTATGACAGTAAGTCGTTATTTGCTTACCAATTTGATAATGAAGGGAAACTTGGTTCGAATAGTACTGTCGTTAATTACGGAAGGGACAACCGTTATTCTTCCCTTCATAGGCTTGCTGTTAATAATGCAGGGAGCTTCGTAGTGATTTGGTCACCCTATCCTCTCAAAGTGAATCCTCCGGAAAATGAGGATATTGCAAAGTCATATCAACTCTTTATGCGTAGGTATGATACCATGGGGAATTCACTTGATCCAGAAGGGGGAATACTGGTTGATAGTGCCAAGTATTCTCGCTACAATAATATTTATAGTAATCCTCCTTCCGTGGCCATCGACGGTTCCGGTAATGTGGTTGTGGCCTATGCTGATGTAGGAGCTGATGGCAATGGCGCAGGTATTGTAGCAAAGTACTACCCTGCAGGATCCTCTGAAGCAACCGATCTTGTGGGCTCTCCGTTGGAAGAAGTGGAAATAATCAATAAGTGATGATGAGCAGGATGAGTTATAAGGAATAATGTAAATCTATCTAAATACCCCTTCCCAACAAGGCTACTGCAATCTAAAGACTCTACATCCAGAAAATATATAAAAGCCTCTCTCAAAAATATGCTCACCATGGATGTCTTCTTTTTCCGCCATTTTGTACTGCTCTTTTTCATCGTCTTCCTAGTTTCTGCAATATCTACCTCTACTTGGATTTCTAGAGCAAAAAAGGCAGGATTGACGGGCAAAGATATGCATAAGGTCAAGGAAAGCCAAGTAGCAGAGATGGGCGGCATCTCCGTATTGCTGGCATTTATCGTAGGAGTGATGATCTATATCGCTATCCGCATCTTTGTCTTTGAGACAAGCACATCTATAACCCCTCTATTAGCCATCCTGACCGCAACGCTCATAGCCGGCTTCATTGGAATGATCGATGACATCCTCGGCTGGAAGATCGGCTTGAGACAGTGGCAGAAGCCCCTTTTGACGCTTCTCGTCGCTGCGCCTATTATGGCCATCAATGCCGGATCAAAAGTCATGTCCTTCCCCATCTTCGGCAACATCAATTTGGGCTATCTCTACCCCCTATTTGTCATTCCCGGCTTTATCCTCGTCGGCACGAATGGCTTTAACATGCTGGCCGGTTATAATGGCTTAGAGGCAGGGCAAGGGATCATCATCTTCAGCGCTTTAGGGATACTCAGCTATTTGACAGGATCAGCATGGTTAAGTGTCGTTGCCGTATGTATGATCTTCGCTCTTCTCGGATTCTGGCTCTTCAACTATTACCCAGCAAAAATTTTTCCTGGAGATACGTTAACCTATACCGTTGGAGCACTAGCAGCCGCCTTAGCCATCATGGCCAATCTGGAACAAGCTTTTATCATCCTCTACATACCCTACATCCTTGAATTCTTCCTTAAGTTACGGGGAAGATTTCAGAAAGAGAGTTTCGCGAAAGTAACAGCAGATGGAACTCTCGTTCCTAGATATGATCAGATATATGGCTTAGAGAACCTCTTCGTGAAAATGATGAATGGCCTGAACATCAGGACGACAGAAAGAAAAGCAGTCTATTGCCTGCATGGCTTCCAGCTGTTGTTTGTCATCCTGGCTCTTGCCGCATCTCTCTTATAGAAAAGATGATACTACAAAGAATACAATGAAACTAAAATACGAATAGAATAAAGAGAATATACCACCAAAATCGACAAGAGAAAAGCGTAAAAAATGAAGAACAGCAAACCTCAGCAAACAGACAGCAAAACACCTGGTGATAAGCGCAAAGTAGTGGTTATGCTCCCTGCTTTTAATGAAGGGCAGACAATCGCGCAAGTCATCCGCAACATCCCCAGAAACTGTGCTGACATCGTAGAAGTACTGGTCGTGAACGATGGATCAAGAGATAACACCGTTGAAGCTGCCCGGCTGGCTGGAGCAGATAAAATATTCTCTCACCGCACCAATCTGGGTTTAGGGACAACGTTCAAAGATGGCATCAATGAAGCATTAAGGATGGGAGCAGATATCATCGTCAATATCGATGCCGACGGACAGTTTAATCCACAAGATATCCCTCGGCTAATCCAGCCGATCATCGACAATAAGGCAGACATGGCTACCTGTTCCAGATTTAAAGACCCCCACCTACTCCCAAAAATGCCGAAGATCAAAATTATTGGAAACAGGTTTTTCGCCCATCTCTTAAATCTCTTCTTGAAGAAAAATTATTATGACACGCAATGCGGCTTTCGCGCCTATTCTCGAGAGGCAGCGCTGAACTTAACCTTATTCGGAAAATTTACCTATACTCAAGAAGTGTTTATCGACTTGGTCAAGAAGAAATTCAGGATCATTGAAGTTCCCTGCCAGGTCGTAGGGGAAAGAAATGGAAAATCAAGAGTGGTAAAGAACGTCCTCTCCTACGGATTGAAAGTCCTGCTCATCATCATCAGAAGCACGAGAGATTATGAGCCGTTGAAATTTTTTGGCCTCCCTGGAGGGTTGATGGTCATCTTGGGGATGCTGAGCAGTTTAGCGCTATTCTTGCGATGGATCATCACATCCCATTTTGACCCTTTCCTTATCGTTGTCTACATCAACATCTTCCTGATCATCGTCGGAACATTATTGATTGTACTAGGCTTGATCGCCGATATGCTCGATAGAAACCGGCAGCTTCAAGAAGAGCTTTTATATAGGATAAAAAAGAAGGAGTTTTCATAACATGTGCGGAATCTGTGGCTTCACCTGGGAAGATAGGGAACTGGCAAAGCAGATGATCCAGTCATTGCATCATCGCGGCCCAGACCAAGGAGGAATTTACGCTGACAGCAATATCACCTTAGGACATCGAAGATTGAGCATCATCGACCTCTCTCCTTCAGGATCGCAGCCGATGGCGAACAAAGAAGGCGATGTCATCATCATCTATAACGGGGAGATCTATAATTTTCAAGAGCTGCGCCAAGAATTAGAACAAGCAGACTACCACTTCTATTCGGGAACAGACACCGAAGTGATCCTGCACGGATATGAAGAATGGGGAGAAGATGTCGTCCAAAAGTTAAATGGGATGTTCGCCTTCTGTATCTACGACATAGCAAAAGATAAGCTGTTCCTTGCCAGGGATCGGATGGGCATTAAGCCATTGTACTATTACAAAGATAAGGAAAATATTATCTTTGCTTCAGAGATAAAAGCTATCCTTCTGGCAGGAGTCAAGAGAGCAGTAAACATTTCTGCAGCAAAAAGTTTCCTCAATTTACGGTATATTCCTGGTGAAGATACTTTATTTCAAGGAATTAAAAAACTCCTTCCTGGCCATACACTTACCTTTTCTGATGGAGAGATGATCATCAGAAAATATTGGGATGTTCCTCTGCCAAAGAGATCATCTCTTTCCACATTTCAGGCAGGAGTTGCCGTGCGGGAAATCCTTCAGGACTCTGTTAAAAGACAATTGGTTGCTGACGTTCCCGTGGGGGTGTATCTTTCTGGGGGAATAGATTCTTCTGCAATCACTGCTTTAGCCAGCCAGCTGAAAGATGAGCCGGTGAAGACGTTTTCCGTCGGCTTTAATTACGATGACCAAGTTGATGAGCTTACAAAGGCAAGAAAGATCGCGGAACATTTCCAGACCGATCATCAAGAGATCGTTGTTGAAGGAAGCATCAGCCAGCTCTTGCCCAGATTATTATGGCATCTGGATATGCCTCATGGTGACCCGGTCATCATCCCCCAATTCAAGCTGGCAGAGCTTGCTTCAAAAAAAGTGAAGGTTGTTCTTTCAGGAGAAGGGGCTGATGAGCTGTTTGCCGGGTACACACAATATAACCATTACTTGCGTGCCCAGAAGCTGAAATACTTGCCGTTCAAGACAAAGATCGCTGAAAAATTATCCTTGGAATTTTTGGACAAGCAGTTTGACTATCCCTCCTCTATCGGAGAAAAAGGTCGGGAGAAATTCTTAGAGTTTCTAGATAATGTCCATCAGCCGGAAGAGTCCTATGCCCAGTTAACATCCATCTTAAGCAAGGAAGACCATCGAAGATTATTTACCGACAGCTTTGCAGAGATGAAGACAACACTTCAGCCATTTGAGCAGGAAAGAAAACCCTTGCTCAACAGATTGCTATACCAAGACATCAAGCAATGGCTGCCAAATTACGTCTTGCAGATCAATGACCGCATGACCATGGCCCATTCCATCGAAGGCAGAGTTCCCTTCCTGGACCATAGGTTAGTGGAATTCAGCATGACCCTTCCTCCATCATTAAAACTGCAAGGGAATATCACTAAAGTCGCTTTGCGGGAATCGATGAAAGGCATCTTGCCAAATGTTCAGGAGAAAAAACATGCCTTTTTCATGCCGTTAGATAGATGGGTGAAAGAGGAACTGCATGGCTTGGCTGAACAACTGTTTACCCCAGCTCAAGTGAAGCAGCGCGGTTATTTCAATTATTACCATCTCAAGAAGATCTGGGAGAATTACGATCAATCAAAGCTGTTGTACGGCAAGCAGTTATTTACGATGATCAACTTTGAACTCTGGCAAAGAATGTTTATTGACTCTGATACCGTTCCGAGGAAAGAGATCCAGCTGTCAGGATTGGTGTGAGTTATTTTCTAAGTAGAATATTGATGGAAGTTCTGGAACAGATTTTAATAAGATTGACACCTTCATAAAGCATATAAACAGCTATTTCTAAAATTTCCCTATGCCTGAAAAGAGTATGACAAAAATCATGACTGTTGACCTGGAGCCAGATTTAAGGTCAAAAGAAACGAAAAGTGTCGAGTTGATCGTGCCAAAATTGTTGGATTATTTCAAAGAGCAAAACATCAAAGCTACCTTTTTCACGGTCACCTCATTATTGGATAAGCACGAAGATATCATCACAGAAATCAGTAAGAAGCATGAAATCGCGTCTCATTCTCACAGCCATGCTTGGCTGAATGAAAGAAATGCGGAATTTGAGATTGTCAATTCCCGGCTGTTTCTACAAAATTATGGCTTTTCTTGCCACGGATTTCGCGCGCCAAAGTTTATCACCACCAAAACTCATTTTGAACTGCTGAAGAAAGCAGGATATTCCTATGATTCATCATTCAACACCTCTTCATTCAGCCTGAAAACAATCCAAGACATACCTAGCATCCAATTCCCGGCAATGTATTCCGGATTGACGTACCGAAAACTGCTCCATCCATTATCTACCACATTCAGCTCGAGAATGTTCTACCTTCACCCTTGGGAATTCTTGAAGAAAGAAGACCTGCCGAAAGCAAGATCCCTAACAGAACTCTTGCTGAGAAGAAACACGGGAAGAAAAGCATGGGGCATATTCACCAACTTCATGGAGAAAGAGAGTGAACAAGAGAATACTTCCTGGATAGGGTGTAAAGACTGGCTGGAAAAATTAGACCGGAAGTGAAAAAGAGCCATTGGAGCTATTAACCGCTGGAAGTTGTGTTTTTTCTTATCTTTCTCTTATAATACCACATAAAGACGATGATATAGATCTCTGCCGTTGCTATTCCAATAAAATACTTGATGATCAATGGCGGCTGGTTGATGAGATAAGCATACACTAAAGCGATGATGTTGGCAATAAGGTAAGTGATAAACAGCAATAAGCTCACGCCGTTGGTATTCCTCAGCTTTATTGTTTTAATGATCTGTGGGATAAGCATGATAGAAAATAAGATCGTGGCAATCCACCCTAAGAGCTGAGCTAAGTCCATAAGGATATTTTTCCCAATCCGTTTTTAAAAGTTGTTAAAGATTGGAACAAGGAAGAAAGAGAGCTAAAAAGGAGAACAAAAGAAGCGAGCAATTATATCCCTAACTCCCTTCTTAATTTCATTCCCACTATTTTTGTGACAGCCAGAGGCAATCTTTTCCATATCTTGACCAGCAAGCCGTATTTTGCCGGGTCAACGAGAGGGATCTCTTTTGCTTTCCACAACAAGAAATACGACGGCAATTCCATCAATGTCCCCCCCCATTTCTGTTTGTATTCAAATTGCCCAGATTCTTCCCGGACACGCCCAAAATCAAACCACCTATAACCATGGGCCTTGGCAAAATCAATATATTTCCAATGCATGGCATCGTTTGGACGAAGCTCCTGAAACTTTTGGTCAGAGACAGCAATAAGGATATGAACTCTATCTCCATAACAGAATCCTAACAAAGCAGAGACCATCCTGCCTTGATGAAATGTTGCGAAAGCTTTTGCATAGCCCTTCTCTGCTAAAGAAAAGAACTGGACAAAATAGTTCTGGGAATAGGGTGGACTGCCGAAACTGCGCATATTCTGAAGATACAGCAGATACAATTCATCAATATCCTTAGCAGACAATTCACGAACGTCAACATTCTTCAATGATTTATTGATTGCTTTCCGCTTCGATTTTTGGATGCCTTGCCAAACATCTCCCTCTAACGACAAGACAAAGCGTTTATAGAGTAAAGATTTCTGTAATTTTTCCGATAAGACACCATCAAACAGCTCTAATCCTCCACGTATCTCTAAATAATCATGATCCTTGCTATACCTCTTATCAATATGGTCCAACAGAGAGGAAGCATATGCGGGATCACCTGAAAAACCACCATACTCCAAATAGGCAGTAGATATCATCTTATTTCCAAACAGACTGCTATGGACTTCCACAACAGGAAGAATTACTTTGATCTCATCAGCTTCTATCACTCCCAGAACAAGGTACTTTACCCCAAATGATTTTTCGATAAATTGCTGATAGAAAGGCGTATGAAAAATCAAGTGATCATTCTTCTGCAGAAATTCATCCCATAATTCTGGCTCAGAGCTGACGTCAATGATCGTCATGGTGCATAGTCTCCGCTATCTTTGATCGTCATGGTTATCATCTCTACTATCTTTTTTACTTCAGCAGATGGGCGGTATAAGGCTATTGTCGATACTTTTTCTTCCGTTGCCTTAGCTAAGGGTGCATTTGCCAGAGCCTGAAACGTAAGCATCTTTCCTGCTTCTATTCCTCCAGAGAGCAACTTGCTTGAAAGTAGCTTTCTAGAGAAGATCTTGCTGGAGAGTGGCTTGCCGGAGAACAGCTTGCTGTCTTCATCGTTATCTAAAAAACAGAAATAAAGCCATGATGGTTCCGTTCCGGGAAGAGGTTGTTGGAAATGAACTTTCCCAGACAATTCCTGAAGGAGGTATTCAGCATTTTTTCTCCGCAACGAGAGAATAAGGTCATATCTCTTAAATTGGCTGAGCACAACCTTCTTGGCCATGGTTGGCAAGGTATAATTCATCTGCTGCTGCTCTTTCTCTAACTCGCTTCGTAAAAATATGTTCGTCAAAGGATATATGGAGCGATGGAAAAAAACTGGCGCAACGATGACTTCAACAATTGTCTTCAACAACCTCAAGAATGGAAATGGCCGCAAACCTTGCAGAAGAAGCTCTTTATCTGTGGCAATCAATCCTCCACAGAAGCCGATAGTTTTGCTGATGCCAAAGGAATAAAAAGCATACTCTCCAAAGCTGCCAGCTAGCCTCCCCTGGTATTTTGCTCCCAGAGCCTGAGCGCAATCCTCAACAAGGATTACGTGATGTTGCTTGCATAAGACGGCTATTTTCTCGATCTCCGGAAGAAAGCCGAAATTATAGCACAAGACCAGCACGTCTACCCTCTTGATGATCCGAGAAATATCTTTGATATCTGCAAGGATAGCAGAATCATAGAACACCGGGCTGCTTCCATACTGCTTGACGGCATCAACCATAACATGGCAAGTATAGGCAGGCAGACCAACTGTCAAGGGAACGCTTTTTTTCTGTTTTTTCTGGATATCCAGCAGGATCTGCCGTAATGCTTCCCGCCCTGAACCGAGCCAGTACTTTCTTTTTTTAGGGATGTATTTCTCTAGGATGTCTTCCTGCGCTCTTGAAAAAAGACCAAAAATACTAAACAGATCATGTATCCTTGGCGTTATTCGTTGCTGGCTGAGAAGCATGAACATCATCTACCAAACGTGTTTAAAAAAGTTGTTAATCATTAACTAAAATGGTCTTTAGTATCCTTCTCCCCGCGCCAAATCATAGATCTATTACTTTAATTACTATCAAATAGTTAAAAGAGAAATATTTATAATAAACAACGCTTCTGTCTCGTTCATGAACTGTTTTCAGGTAACTAAGGATAGTAGAAGAGTTCACATTAGAGAAGGATCTCCGGAATATCATCTTGAAATAGCTTTGCCCATTTTTAATGAAGATGGAACGACACGAAGAAGAACAAAAGTAGACATTTTTGGTGGAGATGGGCCTGGCAACCGAAGGGTACGGATAACCGACAGGCCAGTAGAGGAATATGCTATTGACCCAGAACAATTGACCATTGATCCTGCCTTGCAATATCTGGAGTGCGGACCAGGGCTAGGAGGCTTTGCCCAGCATTGGTATGAACATTCAACCGCTCAATCTCCACCACTCATCGCTATCGACGTGGCAGATTTTGGAAGGATACATACTTTATTGTCCTATGCGATACAAGAAGGAACAGCACCTGAAGCAGAGGAGTGGCTAGAAATTCTCATTGGAAGATGTGACCTTTTGCTCTCTGATAACATTCGATTGATGAGGATGAGCCTTAAAGAAGCACAGCAGAAACAACCAGAATTGCGAGGATTAGCGGATGTTGTTATAGACAACAATGGGCCGATGTTATATGCGCATACTGAATTCAGAGCTACTGGTGGGGAGCGAGGAGAAAGATTTGTTGCGCCATGGGAATACGCCAGAGAAGTAGAGTGCAGCTTTCTCAAACCGCAGGGAAGATATCTTTCCCATCATAGCTCTTCAGATTACAGCACATTAAGAAAGAAATGGATAAGTTTCTCCTGATTGTCTAAAGAGAGTGAAAGGGAATGAGAAGGAGTGAAAGATAATAAGAAGGATAGATAACCCCTTCTGAAGCGAGAATGCAGAGATATTTAGGTCTGTCAAAAATAGTGGCTTGGTCAAGAGGTCAAATCTTGTGACCTGCAAACAATCAAACTCATTTGATTCGTTTGCTTGCAAGTCACGAGCTTCGTCAGATAGGATTAGTTGCGAGACTTTAAGCTTAAAACAATTACTAATACTTCCATTTTCGACATGAAGTCTCGCCAGAGTGACGTGCAAGCTAGCGAAGCTACGCTTGCTAGCAGGTCACAACGACCTGCCACTATTTTTGGTATGGAATTGACGTCCTCCCATACTTAAAAGTATGAGATTCCCTAAATGCGTACGAGAATGCAGAAGTTATTTAAAGACATATTTTTGATAAGCAAGCATGAACATCTGCTACATTAACCCCACGAACAACATCCGAAGGCCTATTGCAGAATTAGCAAATATTCTTGCAGAGGAAGGTAACAGCAGAAGTAGCAATAACAGAATAAAGAACAGCATCAGTAGCAATAACAGAATAAAGAACAGCATCGATAGCAATAACAACATCAGCATTATGTTTCCCGTAAGCAAAGACTGCCCGACCAAAAATTGGGTAGCCAACGATGCCATCTATAACGGAAAAATACATTTGATCCCTATTCCCTCTTGGTACTTCTCCCCCCTACGATATTCTTTTCCGAACATCTGGCGATTGTGGAAAGAGACGAAAAAAGCCTATCAGAAAAATGATATCATCCATATATGGGAATATTTCTACCCCTTGTCTGTCATTCCTTTGGTATACGCTTCCTTCACCAAAAAGAGGAAAAGCAAGACTATTCTCACGACAGACGGCTTTGTCGGCTATTCCTACAAGCCAAAACAGCCTTGGTGGCTCGTACCAGTATTTAGATGCTACACCGCTTTAGTTGCCAGATTTCTATTTACCATCCAAAAAACAATCACAACGTACGGAACATCAATGCTGCCGTATGCCAAGCAGGCTGGTGTTCCAATGTCAAGAATGGAAGTCCTCCCGACAGGAAT
>DATDXI010000073.1:0-27851 GCA_035289385.1 Candidatus Nanoarchaeia archaeon
CCATTATAAACACCTTCTCATCCAGCCTATAATCACGAGAGATATTTTTTAAGAAAGACAACCAGGCTATACTTCTTCTCCATAAAGAGAATGTTTGGGATGGAGATCTTCCATTTTTCTACCACATAATCAAGTACAGTATTCAATAGAAGATATGATCCAGCTATGCCTAGGGCAAAGAGAATCCGCTCATATGCTACAACTGGAATCAAGCTAACCCATTGCCCGGCAGTCATGGGAATAGTCCATATCCATATCGCTCCACCAACAGCATGGGCAGTAAATGTTGCTCCTAAACTTCTAAAGAGCAGCTTTCCCGGGGCATGGTTTGGCAGGAGTATGCCTAAAATAGGAATAAGCCAGAATAAAGGGAAAAACCAAACTGTTCTTCCTATAGGATGGATGAGAAAGATAGTAATACACAACAAAGGGATGATGATACTCATTGACTTTTTCTTTGTGCCAAAATAGTATGCCGCAAAGAGCATGGGTAAGAAGCGCAAGATATTGATGAATGTCCATTCTTTTCCAATGATGAGGTGATCAGCTATCTGAGAGAAGGCAACGGTGATTATTCCTACAATCGGTCCTAACAAAGCTCCGGCAGTTGGGCCAAAGAACTGAAACAAGGTAAAAAACTGGTTTTCTGCTCCAACTAAAGGGGAAAAATTAATGTTCTTGCCGATTAGGACTAAGATAACAAAGAGGATGAAAAATAAGACTCTCTTTGCTGAGAAAAAGGATGTAATTGCCATAATTCTGCTAGGAGAATGGGAGATTTAAATAGATTTTGCAACTGGAGGCTATATCCTAAATGTGGTTAGCCTTTACAAGCTATTATCTCTTTTTCTCTGCAACTACTACAGGCTTCGGCAATCCTTTCGCCTTATGGAGATGTCTCATCGACAAGATAAGGATGACAATCACTTCAATAAGGATTATGACCACAATAACAAGAATAGCTAAGACCAGCTCCACCAAAGGAATATCAACCCCAAAGACAAACATGCTTCGTCACCTCATTTTTAAGGAAAGATCTATCCGTAATTCTTTCCCCCTATTTAATTCTTTTTACAATCTACGGCCAGAGGAAGAAGAGCTTTACTTGTTCTTCTTCAATTTGCCAAGCTCTCCCTCAATTCTTGAGAGCTCTTCTTGGAAAGGATCTGGCTTTTCTGCTTTCTTTTCCTGTTTCTTTTCCACTATTTTCTCTTTCCCTTTCTGCTTAGTCGGAGGAGCTTCCAGTTTTTTCTTTGCTGAGGATAGCTTTTCTGGTAGAGAAGCTGCTGTAACCATCTCCGCTGGCGGCAAGCGCTTGGAAAGGGAGATGATCTTCTGAGGAAAAAACTCTTCCCGATAAAGCTCTCCTTCAATCTTTGATAATTCTTCCTGTAAAGGATCAAGCTTTTCTGTATTTTTCTTTACTATAGATTTTCCCTTTCCCTTTGATGGAGCTGGCTGCCCTTCCTGTTTTTTCTGTGGAGGGGAATATTTCTGCTTCTTTTCCGCTCTGGAGAGAGCTTCTGGAGATACGGCAAGCGGCTGGCTTTCTGAAAGAGGGATGACCCTCTGGGAAATGAAGTCTTCCCGATAAAGCTCTCCTTCAATCTTTGATAATTCTTCCTGTAAAGGATCAACCTTCTTGATCTTCTTCTTGTCCGCTACCTTTTCCTTCCCTTTCTGCTTAGTAGGAGGAGCTTCCAGTTTTTTCTTTGCTGAGGATAGCTTTTCTGGTGGAGAAGCTGCTGTAACCATCTCCGCTGGCAGCCGGCTTTCTGAAAGAGGGATGATCCTCTGGGGAATGAGCTCTTCATGATGAAGCTCTCCCAGTTTCTGCTGAATGGATTGTAATTCGTCAAGCAGCGGATCAACTGTCTCTACTTGTTTATGCTTCTCTGATCTGGCTATCCTTGGCATGACCTTTTCCGGAGCGGACGATGGAACGATAACCTCTTCGGGAAGAACATCATCTGGCTTTGGCGCAGGAGGCAGAGGCAGTTTTTTGTCGAAGAGATGCAGCGCTTTATCTTTAATAATCTCTTCTTCATGGACAACCTTTTCCATCATAAAGCGAACAGCCCGCAATTCGTCATCAAGATTCATTTTCACATCATCTTTCCATCGTTCAAATTTGCTCAAATGCTCTTGTTCTTCTTCTTGTCTCAGCCGTTCTATCTGTACCTTCTCCTTTTCCCGCTGAGCAAGTTCCTTCTGATGAACCTGGACCTTTTCATAATTTGCCTGATAAAGGCTCTTCAATAATGGAACGGAATAGTAGCCCGCTAAGATCAGCAAGGTCAAAGCAGTGAAGCCGATCCAGACCCAGCTGTAATCCGTTATCACGGTAGTGACTGCTCCTATGGACGCCTTTCCCACAACAGCAACGGTATCGGCAGCTGCCTGACCTTTCTGGGAGAGGAGATCAAAGAAGCTAACCACTTCCTTCATCATGGTAGTGGCTGCTCCTACAGATGCTTTTCTGACAACAGCAACCGTATCGGCTGCTGCCTGGCCTTTCTGGGAAAAGAGATCAGCGAAGAAGGTGATGACCTGACCGATGAAGGGATTTTCTACTGAAGGAGTAACCACAGAGGTAGCTGCTCCGGTAATTCCAGTAGTAAAGTCAGTAGTGAAATGATGCTCGGCAACAGTTTTCCCTTCGTGGATGATTCTTGCGGTGATGAATTTTTCACCGGAATACAACATTGGATCATAGATGAATTGCTCTGCCAAGATGACACTTTCTTTTTCGGGGATTTGGTATACTCCAAATTCATCGGTGAAATCAGTGGCATGAGCACTATCAATGGCGAACTCAATGGTGTAATGGTCAAGCTTGTCGGAAGATTTATCTTCTATAGGGATTAAGGCATAAATATTCATCTTATTGTCTTCTGGGTCAATATCAACCGCTGAGCCAAGCAGTGTTGTATAGGAATCCACTTCTTTGCTGGAAAACTCTTCACCATCAACGGTGAATACTATTCTTACGGGGCGGAATGTTGTGGACAGTCCTCGACTGACCTGGAAGACTTTCTCTAGGGTTTCTCCAGGAGCCAGAGTGATCTGCTCGTCATTCAGGATCCTTGGCTGCAGTAGGCTGCAGGAAACTCTTTCTTTTGAAGGAACAATCCCACTGGCGCCAAATTCATCTTTTGAATAGGAAACACCTTTTCCCAGCAAGGAATAGATGTTCTCTTCTTCCAATAGCCTCAAGCATTCGATTTCTGCCCTGATCTGCTCGGCAATCTCTTCTTCCGATAACCCTAAGCCTGAATACTTTTTCTTCAATGTTTCCTCAACTTTCTCTTCTTCTGGAAGAGAGCTGCCCCAGGCGGTCGCTTGTGGCGTCACGGTGACAGATTCTGAGGTAGGGTTGCTTAAGGAGACGGAAACATCTTGAACTTGAACGATAGATTCCACCTGTACGGGCTCTGCTGCGAGAGGCTGGGCTTCTATAGGAGCAACAGGAGCTTCTTCTGCCGGAGGGGCTTCTTCAGCAGGGGGTGCTTCTACTGCTGGCGGAGCAGAAGGATTATCTCCACTGCTGCTGGAAGATGATGAAGGGCTGGAAGCAGATATGGAAATAGTCAAGTTATACCCTGCACTAGCATTGGAATTAAGGCCATCCGTACAGTTAATCCACCATACGTAGCCGCTATTGGACAAAGAAGCATTAGCCGTAAAAGTTGTCGCTGATGCATTCTGCACGGCGCTATTAGTACCATACCTACTGGCATTTTTTGTCACAGATGAATCATTGATCCACAATGTGCAGCTCAACGTCGTATTCAAAGTGTCTACAGCATTAAAGGTGAAATCAGGAGTGGAATCGCTTGTTTCTGTACTAGCATTTGCTGGTGAAGTAAGAGTGATGGATGGAGGAGTGTCTTCCACCGTGCTGAAATTGCTGAACGAGCTAATGTTAGCATATACTAAATCTAGTGTAGAATCAAAAGTCATGTTACAGAGGCTGCTATTGTCACAACGGCGGTTATCTTTCAAGAGCCAAGGGGTGAAAGTGTAGGTAAGGTTGCGAATCTCAATCTGTGCTGGGCCGTCTAAGTCCAAAGCTTGAGTGTCATCCGTCAACCCAACTTTATTCTGTTCGATGAAGATGGTTGATCCTATTTGAAGAGAAATGTTTGCATCCAAATCTCCTAACGTCCAGTTGATGAAGCCGAAGGAGTTATTGTAGATCACCGTATTAGTTGTTGCTCCAGTATGGGCATCAAGAATAGTAAAATCCCTGGTGGAGGTGGTGATATTATTATTGACAAAGGTATTACCATAAGAAGTATCTCTTACCCATATCCCGTATGCAAGGCTTGAACCACGGATATTGATGATGTTTTCTTTAATTCTATTGCTGATGGAGGTATAGAGATGGATCCCAGAACTATCTCCCCCAGAGCCACCTTCTACAGTTATGTTATTGGTCGTAACATTGTTATGCTCCGACTGGAAAAGATCAATGCCATAACAATCATTGTTGCTTCCTGTAGCTCGGCAATGGATAGTATTATTCTCAACAGTGTTATTGTTATCGGTATTGAGGTAGATACCATTATTATTATCCGTTCCATTAGTTAGGATGTAGTTATCTGAAAAGACGTTGCGACCAAGACCTTCGGCAGGAACGGTCTCTATTCCTATATTGCCGCCCTGTGTTCCATTAGTGATAATGGTGTTGTTCTTAACAGTTATTTTGGTAACATCACTAAAAATGTAAATTCCTTCATTTCCGCTAGAACCATAGGTCTTGATAACATTTCCTAAAACAGTAACATTTCCTAAAATTCTTGAACTCCCCTCTAATCTTATACCATAATTACTTCCCGTAGATCCGCTAGTAAAGATAGTATTGTTCTGTACCAACGAATGATTGCCAACACTATCCCCCGCAGAAGTGTCCTGATACACATAGACCCCATAATTGTTATTGGTCCCATTTGTACTGATAGTGTTCCCGATAACCATGGTCAATTCAGAAAGGGAATAGATACCATAATTTCTTGTCCCTCCTCCATTCGTCACAATGGTATTATTTCCCAGCTTGTTATTGACGGAGAATGTACCAATAAAGATGCCATAATTCGATCCTCCTGAACCATTAGTATAGATGGTGTTATTGTCGATCTCTGAGCCATTTGATCTTGATAAGATATACATTCCATAATTCGTCGTTGTTCCGTCAGTAACGATAGTATTATTGCTGATAGTATTGTTTAGTGTCCCATTATCAAGATAGATGCCATAATTTGAAGCGTTGCCGGTTAAGCCTTTTTTGATATAACAATTCTTCACCGTAACATTATCCCAACCACCACTGTTGTTTACCCCATAGCCTGAAGCATCTTGTCCGTAAGTAAGGCTATACCCCGCGCAATCCAGTACTATATTTGAAGCATTGATGGTAAAGCAGGTACTACGGTTAGCAACATTAGCATTCAAAGTGGTATCACTGTTAAGATAACCACAATCACTAGTTGCTTGTGTGGTATAATTGCTAAACGAGCTGATGTTAGCATGCAAGATGCCAGCAGAAGAATCATAGCTGATGTTGCAAGCGCTGCTGTCATCACAGCGCACGCCATCCTTGAAGAGCTGTGGAGTGATGCCATAGCCAAGGTTACGGATTTCAATTTTTGCTGGATTATCTAAGTTTAGGGCTTGAGCGTCATCGATTAGACCTACATTATTTTGACTTAGATAAACATCTGTCCCTATAGTAAGTGTAATATTTGTAGAAAGATTGGTCACAGTCCAATTAATAGAGCCAAATGTATTATTATAGATGAGAGTATTGGTACTCGTTCCATTCCCACGATCCTGGATGGAATATGCTCTTCTCACGGTATAAGTTATGTTATTATTAATAAACTGGTTATTGAACGGAGACTGAGAAGAGCTAGTTTCTAAAGTCAACCAAGGAACATTCGTTGAGGTAAAGGTGATGGTATTATTTTTGATAATAGTATCAGAAAGATTACTATCTAAATATATTCCCTCGGTAGAAGCACCACCCCTCACATTAATAATATTAGAAAGAATACTATTATTCCACCCACCAGAGAGCCAAACAGCAGTAGTAGTTGATCCACCACCTGTAGTTGTAATAAAATTACTATCAATAATAATAGTATCGGAGCAGGCGCTATATATTCCCCGTGCAGTAGACCCTTTTGTTGTAATATTATTATTGCTGATATTATGCCCACCGGAGTTTCTCCAGGCACAATTACCTGAACTAATGTCGATGCCAAAAGAGTTTGTTCCAGTCGTGATAATAGTATTGTTATAGATTGTCCAATTAGTTGAATTTTTTAGATAAATTGCATCTTTTGAGTTTGTTGATGAATCCCCTTCTAAAATAAAACAATTTTTAATGGTGATATTTTCATACTCACTGGTACTATTCACACCGTAGCCCCCAGTTCCAGCACTTGAATAATTAATGCTATACCCTATGCAATCCAATACTATATTTGAAGCGTTGATATTAAAGCACGTGCCGGAAGCGCTGACATTTTGATTCATCGTTATATCACTATTGATAGAAGCGCAGCCGACATTGACTGTGAAATTGCTCGTCGTAGAAGAATTGATGTTATTGCTGGAGTCATTTCCGATATACGTGATGTTGTATACTCCGGTCAATTCTGGAATCCTGAAAGAGATATTAAACTTGTCATTAAATCCAGAGCCATTGCTTAAGGTCAAGAGATTTCTTGTTCCATTTGGATAGGTGACATTGGCAAAGACTCTGCTGACGGCAGTTTCATCGGTAACGTTGGCAGCTATCTCTATGATGTTTGTTATATTGTAGATGGAATTTACGGCAGGAAGAGTAGTGTTGACGAGAGGCTTGGTGGTGTCTCCCTCTGCTCCAGTAACATTATCTCCGGCATAACTGCTGAACGAGCTGACGTTAAATGTGAGTGCCCCTCCAGAGAAGCTTTGGATATAACAATTGGTGCAATTCGTCCCTTTGCTCCGTATCTCGGAACTATCCGTGCTGTAATTCTGCAGGAATTTGATGCCATTTATTGATGACCAGTTGTTTAAGGTGTATAGTGTGATGTTTGCTGTGGAGTTGATGAGTGGAGTATTGACAAAAGCAGAAGTGTTCAGGGCAGCAGTATTATTGCCGATGAATAAGTTTCTTCCTAAGCCGATACCGTCGCTGTTGCTGACGTTCAAGGTGAGATTTTCTAAGAAATCAGTAACAGACCCTGTGGTTATATTCGCCCAACGAATCTCTCCTAACGAGCTGTTGTAGAGGAGATAGTTTACGGAGTCTGCTCCAGTATCGTCAAAGATATTATAGTCTTGGAAAGAGCTGGAAGAGATATTGTTGTTTAGAAGAGTATTGTTCGAGCTGGAAGAGATACGTAGACCATAATTACTGCTGGTTCTTCCTCCTGCGGTGATATTATTGCTATCGATGAAAGTATTGTTGCTTTTTGTGGTAAGATAAATGCCATTATTTCCCGAAGTGCCATTCGTAGTTATGATGTTGCTGGTGACATTATTGTTGCTTGATGATGAGATATATACTCCATAATTATCCTGGGTACTGCCATGAGTAACAACAGTATTATTACTAAAGATAGTTGAGTTTGTGAAACTGAAGTACATCCCATAATTATCATTGGTGCCATTCGTCTTGATCGAGTTATTCCGGATTGTTCCATTAGCTGCATTTTTGAAAGATATCCCAAAATTATTATTCCCCGTCGTTGAACCTTTTTTAATCGCGCAATTTTTCACGGTCACATTATCAAAACCAGTATTATTGACACCATTTTTTTTACCGCCTGTACCAGTACCATAATTAACCGTATACCCGGCACAATCTAAGATGATATTTGAAGCATTGATATTAAAGCACGTGCTGCTGCCAGAATCTACATCTTGATTCATAGTTGTATCACTATTGATATAAGCGCAGCCCACATTGACCGTGAAATTGCTGGTTGTGGAAGAATTGATGTTATTGCTGGAGTCATTGGCAATATAGGTGAGGTTGTACACTCCTGTTAACTCCGGAATCCTGAAGGAGATATTGAACTTATCATTAAATCCAGAGCTGTTGCTTAAGGTTAAGAGATCTCTTGTGCCATTGGGATACGTTAAGTTAGCAAGAACTATGGAAACTGCCCTCTCATCAGTAACATTAACAGCTATCTCCATGACATTAGTGATGTTGAAGATGGAATTTACGGCAGGGGAAGCGGTGTTGACCATAGGTGTACTATCTACCAAGAAATCATCCCCAGCATAGCTGCTAAAGGAACTGACATTAAAGGTGAGTGTCCCTCCCGAGAAGTTTTGGATATAGCATTTGGTGCAATTCGTCCCTTGGCTTCTTATATTTGAACTATCCGTGCTGTAAGTCTGCAGGAATTTTATGCCGGTGATAGATGTCCAGTTGTTTAATGAGTATAAGGTGATGTTGGCCGTGGTGTTGATGAGTAACGTCTTCACAAAAGCAGAAGTGTTCAAGACGGCGGTATTATTACCTATAAATAAATTTCTCCCTAAGCCTATTCCATCTCTATTGCTGCTGTTTAAAGTTAAGTTTTCTAAGAAAGATAAGGCCTTTCCTTTAGTAGTAAAATTGATCCATCTTATTTCCCCAAAAGAATTATTGTAAATAAGATAGTTGGGAGAGCTGCTGTTGGTATCATCAAAGAGGTCATAGTCTTGGAAGGAGATGGAAGAGATATTGTTGTTCAGCAGGGTGTTGTTGGAAGAGTCAGAAGTGATATACACCCCATAGTTATTACTGGTATTTCCTCCCGCCGTTATGTTGTTGCTGCTAATGAGAGTCTTATTGCTATTATTAGTAAGATAAATTCCATGATTAGAACTTGTTCCATTAGTGACAATAGTATTTCTTGTAATATTGTTATTCATAACATTGGTGCTTCCAGCTGTCTCATTCAGCATAATACCGTAATTCATACTACCTGTGCCTTGAGTAAAGATAGTATTATCAATAATAACATTGTTATTACTGGAACCAAGCGAAATACCAATATTTCCCGTATCATTACCATTGGTATAAACAATATTGTTGCTAACATTATTCTCGGTCGCAAGACTAAGAGTAATTCCGTTGTTGTAACCACCCCCTGTAGTATTGACCATATTATTGTAGATAAGGCAATCACTTATCGTGATATCTGCGACAATCCCATAATTAAAATTTGAGCCGTTAGTCACAATGGTGTTGCCGGTAACATTAATGTTATTAACGGTGCTAAAAAGATAAATACCATGATTAAGTGTAGGGCTGCCGCTACCTTGAGTAAAGATAATATTGTCAGCCACCACAATATGGTCAGCGGTATCTGTAAGTTGAATACCAAAATTTTGTTGGGAACCATTAGTATAGATAGTATTGCTGCTGATGTTATTCCAACCTACTCGAGTATTAAGGTAAATTCCAATATTGCTGCTGCCGCTTCTTCCCGTAGTATTAATCTTATTATTGTAAACGAGGGTATTATTAGCCGCAGTTTGTAAAGTAATACCAACATTATCACTAGTACCATTAGTGACAATAGTGTTGCTGGTGATATTATTGTTATTAGCCGTTGAGCTCAGGAAAATGCCATGATTGTCCGTGCTCGTGCCTTGAGTAAAGACGGTATTGTCAGCAACCATATTTTGATGAACTGTAGTAAAGAGATAGATGCCGTAATTATTAGTAGAGCCATTGGTATAGATAATATTACTACTTATGTTATTCCCAGCTACTCGGCTATTAAGGTAAATCCCATAATTATTAGAACTTGTTCCAGTAGTATTAATTTTGTTATTGTAAACAAAGGTATTATTAACTGATGTTTTTAGTACAATCCCATAATTATCAGATGTGCCATTAGTCTTAATTGTATTGTTCTGTATCGTTCCATTAACCGCCCCATTAAAGAAGTATATCCCATACTGGTCAGTCCCCGAAGCTGATCCTTTTTTAATCATACAATCTTTTACGGTCACATTATCAAAACCAGTATTATTAATACCATAGTTGTTATTGCCGGTTCCAGTTCCATAATCAATAGTAAACCCCGCACAATCCAATATTATATTTGAAGCGTTGATATTAAAGCAGGTGCTTCTGTTAGTAACATCTGCTGTCAATGTCAAATCACTATTAACATACCCACATTCTGTCGAATTTGCCTCTTCCAAAATCCCAAATTCACCTTCAGGCCCACCTACAAAAGCTGTTTCAAATCCACCCGAAGAAGTGTTTTCGGAAGTAAGCGTAGAAGTATTTTCAGAGATTATCTCAGGTGTAGTCTCAGGAACAATCGACAATGCATTATCCGAATTAACGACATCACTTACCACGCCACCTGTTATCATCTCTTTACTCTTCATAAAAACAGAGGCATCTTCAGTTAGGAATGATACTAAAGGTATGGCTGAAATAATAACGGCAAGAGCAAAGACTAGCCAAACAGCAACTAGTAGTAGTCCTCTTTCAGCCCTATTTCTTTTTCTTGGCATCCAACTCCTCAATCTTTTGTTTCAATAGAATTTCAATCTGTTTTCCCGGCTGCAAGCCATACTGCTCGCAAAGCTGCTTAAAATGATCTTTGATAGCTTTATCTACAGAAATCGTAAACTTATCGTTCCCTTGCTTTACCATCAGTTAAGTTTGTACGTACAAGTACCATTCTGTACGTACTTATAAAGCTATCTTTTATTGAAGAGTATTTTTGAAGATTTCCTGGAGAAGTGAGGGATAAACTGGTTTTAAGAGTGAAATACGAAAGAATTATTTAAGGCAAGGATGTTTGTCCTATTTTTACCTACTTCTGTCTTCCCAGTGTTTTAAAACATCCCCCACCATATAGATGCTGCCAGTAACCACAACAAGACCTTCTCCCGCTAATGACACCGCTTTCTTTACGGCAGCAGAAGATTGAGGGATTGCTAACATTTTAGAAGTATATTTCCTGACTTCCGTCTCCAAAACCTCTAACGAAGCAGGCTTATAATTTCCTTGAGTCAAAATAACCGTCTTAAACAACGGAACGATTAGAGATACCATCTCCGGAATGTCTTTATCTTCAGCTATCGCTAATACCAACACCTTGCGGTGAGGGAGCTTCTGCAGAAATTCAACAAGAGTTGTTATCCCTTCAACATTATGGGCGCAGTCAACCAAGATATTCTTGCCAAAAAACTGCAGCCGTCCCGGCCATGATGCTTTCTTCAAGCCTTGCTGGATGTCTTTGGGAGAATACTTGATCCCTTTTTCCCGAAGCAATTCTATGGTTAATGTTGCCAGAAGAGCATTATGGATCTGATGTTCTCCCAATAGCCTGATTTCATAGTGGTTGCCGTTTGATTCAAAAACTTGACGATGGAGATTGGACTCTATCTCCTTATAATCTCTCCCTAAGAGGAACAATGAAGCATGTTTCTTCTGGCATTCCTTCCGAAAAACAGCAATTGCTTCCGGATTTCTTTCTCCCGTCACGATCATCCCTTCCGGCTTGATGATGCCCGCTTTCTCTTGCGCTATTTTCTCAAGAGTATCTCCCAGATGTTTTTGATGGTCAAAGCTGATGGTGGTGATAACAGAAATTAAAGGATGTACAACATTGGTAGCATCTAATCTTCCCCCTAATCCCGTTTCGATAACAGCAACGTCAACATGCTGCTGGGCAAAATAAAGAAAAGCTAATGCCGTTGTAAATTCAAAGAATGTTGGCTCAATCCTATGTTGTTCAGCTGTCTTTTTTATCTTTTTGGCTAAGGAAGCAAGATCTTGGTCAGAGATATTCCTGCCGTTCACTTGAATCCGCTCATTAAATTTTACGAGATGCGGACTGGTATAAAGAGCAGTCTTGTATCCTGCTTCTTGAAGTATTGAAGACAGAAAGGCGCAAGTGCTTCCTTTGCCATTTGTTCCGGCTACATGGATGGACTTGAACTGGAGATGAGGATTGCCAAGATGCTGTAGAAGGTTGATGATAACTTCTAAACCAAGCTTCATGCCAAAACGCTCTAAGCTGTACATATAGTTGAGAATTGTTTGCATGGGAACCCCATAAGGGGATGTTTTATAATTTTTACTGGAGTAAGAGCATCAAAGAAATTCTTTTATAACCATTTTATGAGAAAGATATTTAGAAATTGGTTCTGCCCTTGCTTGAATAAGATCTTTCCTTACCGCTTCATGAAGCTCAAAATCACCTTGAAGAATATGTCTTTTTGGGTATACTTTTTGTTTCATATTTAAGATTAGAGGAAAAATGTTATAAATGTATCTGCTACAAATACTGCAGTGCCGTAATCTATTTAAACCATCTCTCTCCCCCATCTTATGAGGTTTCAGAGTGAAAGCATATCTGGATATTGTCAGAAAAGTACTGGAAAAAGGTGTTCAAAAGCAAGACCGAACCGGCACGGGAACAATAGCTATAGCTGGAGCGATGTTAGAACATGACATGGCAGAAGGCTTTCCTCTTTTAACAACAAAAAAAGTTCCCTTTCGCCTTATTGCTTCAGAATTAGAATTTTTCATCAAAGGCCTTTCCGATAAGAGATGGCTGCAAGAGAGAAATAATCATATCTGGGATGAATGGTGTTCTCCTGCTAAAGTCCCCTATGGGCATGATGAGATTACAAAAAAAAACATGATGGAAGAACGGGATTTAGGGCCAGTCTATGGCTTCCAATGGAGAAACTTTGGCGCAGAATATCAGAGCCATGATCAGAAGCCATTAACCGAAGGTATCGACCAGCTAAAAAAAATTACTGAGCAATTGAAAAAGAACCCTCACGATCGAAGAATGCTCGTCACGGCTTGGAATCCCATGCATCTTCACCAGATGGCGTTGCCGCCCTGCCATTATGGTTTTCAGGTTACCGTCATCGACGGAAAATTAAATCTGCTGTGGAACCAACGTTCGGTTGATCTGGCCTTAGGATTGCCGTTCAATATTGCCAGTTATGGCTTATTGCTGCATCTCCTTGCTAAAGAGACAGGCTTGAAAGAAGGAAAATTGATTGGCTTCTTAGGTGATGTCCATATTTACACAAACCATATCGCCGGACTTCAAGAACAGCTCACACGGGAGACAAAACAGTTGCCAATTTTAAAGACACCCCACTTCACCTCTATCTTCGACTGGAAATATGAAGATTCGATCGTAGAAGGATATGTGCCTCATCCATCAATAAAATTTGAGATTGCGGTATAACCATGATCAATATTATCGCGGCCATGACCAAAGAAAAAAAAGTTATCGGAAAGGATAATTGGTTACCCTGGGAAATTCCGGAGGAGTTAAAGCATTTCCGCACCACGACAGCTTTGGGAACCGTCATCATGGGCAGAAAAACATATGATAGTATCGGCAGGCCTATGCCCAAGAGGCATAATATTGTTGTGACACGACAAAAAGGATTGACGATCGAAGGAGTGGACATCTGTCATTCCGTTCCTGAAGCAATCAACTTAGCTAAAAAAGATGGCAAAGAGATATGGATCATCGGCGGAGCAGATATTTATCAGCAAGCAATACCATTAACGGAACGGATGTATTTAAGTTATATCAAGAAAGAATATCATGGAGATACTGTTTTTCCAGAGTGGAATAAACAAGAGTGGAAAGTAGAACGGACAGAAGATCATGAAGAGTGGACATTAGTGATCTACCAAAGAATTGCGCAGGAAGAGGTATACCAATGATGAAATCATTACGAGAGCAGGATCCAGATATTTATTCAAACGTCCAGGGTGAATTGCAGAGATTGCAGTGTGAATTGCAGATGATTCCTTCAGAGAATTATGCCAGCAAAGCAGTATTGCAAGCTTGTGGTACAGTGTTAAATAATAAATATAGTGAAGGCTATCCCAAACGGCGATATTATCAGGGCAATGAATTTATTGACAATGTGGAAACACTAGCTATTGAACGGGCAAAAAAAATATTTGGCGCAGAGCACGCTAATGTGCAACCTGATTCCGGCAGCATCGCTAACATGGCTATCTACAACGCTGTACTGAATCCTAAAGACAAGATTATGGGATTACGCTTGGATATGGGCGGCCATCTGACCCATGGGCATAAGGTAAGCGCCACAGCAAAGTTCTTTACACCGGTGCAGTATGATGTGGATAAGGAAACAGAACGTATCGATATGGACCATGTGCGGAAGATGGCAGAGCAAGAGAAGCCGAAAATTATCGTTTCTGGAGCAACAGCGTATCCCCGGTTCTATGATTTTAAAGAATTTCATGATATTGCCGAATCTGTCGGCGCATACAGTTTAGCGGACGTCAGCCACATTGCGGGATTGATTGTTGCTGGAGAACATCCCTCACCATTGCCTTTTACGGATTTGATCATGACCACAACTCACAAAACACTTCGAGGACCTCGAGGAGCGATCATCCTGAGCAAGAAAGAAGATCGGCTGGCAGAAATACAAGGTTTAGATGAAAAGCAAGCAGCAAGAGAAAAAGACCTTGCGGGAAAGATTGATCGGTCAGTATTTCCAGGACTGCAAGGCGGCCCGCATGAGCATATCATCGCCGCCAAAGCAGTATGTTTTAAAGAAGCGATGAGCCCTGAATTTCAGCAGTATGCCCAGCAGATCGTGAAAAATGCAAAACAATTAGCAGAAACATTGATGGAGAATGGAATAAAATTAGTGACGAATGGAACGGATAATCATCTGATCTTGATGGACTTACGGCCATTTGGTATCGGCTTAGGAAAGCAAGCAGCTGTTTCTTTAGAAGGAGCAGGATTCTGCACCAACTGCAATACGGTTCCTTACGATCCATCCACTCCATTTAAGCCCTCTGGTGTTAGAATAGGAACACCAGCTTTGACGACACGGGGTATGAAGCAATCAGAGATGAAACAGATAGGAGCATGGATGGCTGCCGTCTTGAAGGATCTCGATAACAAGGGATTGCAGCAAAAGATTCGGGAAGATGTCCGAGAGTTATGCAAAGAATTTCCAATTTATGAAAACTTGTCAGTTTAGGTGAGACACAGCAAAGTTTCATGCAGAGATGATAGATATACTCATCATGGCTGATACAATTCTAGATCTATCCCATCAGGATCTTTGGCAAACGAAAACAAAGAGCAGCTTGTCCCTTTTGTAGGGGTGTCAAAAGCGAGCCCTTTCTCTTTGAGCTTCTGAATCTCTTTAAGAATATCCTCCACTTCAAAGGCGAGGTGAGCTATCCTTCCTCCTGCTGGAATTGAAGAATATTTGTCCTGCCGCAATTCTATAGCAAAGTCCTGCAATCGAATCAAACAATAAGGAACAGCATTCTTCTCAAAGCGCTTGACTACTGTAAATCCAAAAAAAGTGGTGTAGAATCTGATAGATGTGTCTATATCTTTTACTAAGAACATCACATGATGAACTTTCATTGCAACCTCCATTACCAAGATATATTATTTAAAAAAAGTAAAAAGATTAAAAAAATTATATCAGCTTATCATCCGTGACGATGTTCACCCTGCTGGCTTCCTTCACTCTGTTTCCCGTGCCAACTAAATGAGTTATCCCCAGACGTTCAGCAGTCTTGACTAAATCGATATCTACCGGTCCGTCAAGCGCTAAGGCGTAAATTCCGCCATTCAAGCTCTTGATCGTGGACCCTAGCTCGGATAAAGGAACTTTTCCCAAGACATTCAGCTTTTGGTCAAAGATACATGCTCCCCTTGTTCCAAAGAGATCCTCTAGTGTCTGCTTAAAGATTTTTTTCTCTTCAGCAGTCAGCGATGAAGATTGCCCTTCCGGAGATCCTGGTCGAGTTTGTGGTTGTGATGGCCGAGGCTGAAATTTCTGGTTTCGTGGAGGCTCTGGCCTGCGTTGTTGCTGTTGCTGCCTATTATCCCGGCTATCTCGATTATCTCTGGTATCTCGATTAGGTAATGGCCGCGAGCGGATATTCCCTTCATTTTCTGCTCGTAAAGCACCATTCTCATCGATACCTAAGTCCAGCTTGGCTTGTTCTGCCGTAATCCTGCTCCGTAAAGACTTATGGATCTCTTTCTTCGTAATCTCTTCTACTTCTTTCCCATCAGGAGCCTTACAGACAAAATCCACTTCTGCCGTGCTTAACAATTCCCGTAAGATAAGGTCTCCCCCACGGTCACCATCAACGAAAACAGTAGTTGTTTTCTTCTGCGTGAGCTCTTTGATCGTTTCAGGAACAGATGTCCCATTTAAGGCGATAGCATTCTTAAACCCATTCTTTAAAAGGTTTAAGACATCTGCTCTTCCTTCTACGACAACAATCTCATCACTCTCATCGATTGCTGGACCAGCATCAAGCTGATCCTTCCCAAAAGTTACTGCTTCCATCATCCTCACGGACTGAGCAACTTCATCAGCCAATTCCTGAGAGTCCGGCAAGGTGTTTTCGGTAAGTTCTTTCAGTAAAGCCTTCGCCCGCTCGATGACAAACTGCCGCTTGCTGATCCTGACATCTTCCAGCTTCTTGATCTCAACTTTAGCATTACAAGGACCGATACGCTGGATAATCTCTAATGCTGCAGCAACAATAGCTGTTTCTGTCTTATCTAAAGAACTAGGAATGATGATTTCTCCTTCTGTCTTTCCTGAAGAAGTGGAAACATTGACTTCAATTCTTCCGATCCTTCCGGATCGTTGTAATTCTCGTAACTCTAAATCTGCTCCTAACAACCCTTCCGTCTGTCCGAAAATTGCTCCTATGACATCTGGCCGGTCAACAATGCCATCAATCTTAATGCTTGCATGAACGATATATTTTGCCGCTACTGGGCTTATTTTTGCCATGGTTTTTCCTCCGATTTCGTACAAAGCCTTTTTCTGTTTTTTTTAGGCTTAATACTTTTGCTAGAAGTAGCTTCACCAGCATATGTCATCCTGCCTATCAACTATAAGGCAGGTACTATCGTGATGAGTGATGCGATGAATGGAACTTCTATGCTATTGTCATGATCGCTGAAGAAACCCAGAATTCTTTTCCCTACCTTTTCCGTTCACACTACCGAACAACGAATAAACGTGATATGGTTGATGCAGTGATTGGAATCCTGATTTTCTTTGGTGATAATGATGCCCGCACGCTAACCCCAGTGCTCATTGCTTGGCGTTCGCCGTGAACTCCCACAGGTACTCTCGGTGTGGGCAGTAGCTTATAATAAAGATTATTTATAAGCTTTTTGGAGAATTTAGAGGCTTTTTTACGCTTCTTGCTCTTTAAATTTCAGCCAGTGTTCCCACAACCTTTAAAAACAATGGAAGCTTTCTTCAGTGAAAAGAGGTGATAGCTATGGCAAGACATAACGCCAAGAAAAGCCATTCTCCAAACAAAAAAAGTTCAAAAATAAGCTCTACTAGTTCAACAGAATCAAAAACGTGGCATGCTGTGCCACTAAAAAGCAGTTTTATGCTTACCGCCATGCTCGGCTTCCTCATCTCTGCCTATTGGGTATACCCGCAAAGCATCAGGTATGGATTTAGTTTTATGATCGTTTTCGCTGCGATGTTTATCGCTTCATTGATCAGCATGAGTAAAGCCCCTATCATGGGAAAAAGAGGTATGTAAACTATGGCTGCCAGATTGACTTGGAAATTTCCGTTACCACAAGATTTTATGCATAGGATTGAAGCGCTGTTTGTGACAGTCTTGGCCCTGCTTATCTTTATAGGATCATTAACCTACTATTCTTACCAACTGCTTCTGCCGCTTATATATACAGCATTATTTTTGGTGCTGTATGTGTTTGCCGCACATCTAGTAAGGATCATCCGACGCGCCGAGGAACATTACTTAGCACATCCTACTCATCTTGAAATACGAAGAAAAAGCCGCTTGAAGAGCAGTAACGTTAAAGTTCCCTGGAAAAAAGTTGTTCACCACAAGTTTGATAGGTTCTTTTTAGGTGGCTATCTGCTGACAAAAGACAAACAGAAGCACCCCCTATTCTTCAGCACAAGGAAAGAGCTGGATGCCTTTGAAAGATTTATCAAGAAAGTGGTGAAGAGGAAGAAGTAAAGACTTACTGTTAAAATTATGGCGGCAAACCCTCACCTGAAGCTTAACATCTTAAAGAATGGTATTGTTTTGATTATCGCCTTTTTCTTGTATCCTGCTGTTTCAACATCATTAAGACCAATAACTGCAGAACAGACAAGAGATATCTTATTAATCATCAGTATGCTTCTGGTTACTGTTTGCTTTGCAAATTTTGCGTTTACTTATGGAAAAAGCAAGCTACAGTCAGCAACAGGAAAAGCCCTGGCCCATGTTTCTACGGGAGTATTTTTGCTTCTTACTGCTCTTTTATTGGAAAGTATTGTTATAATAGTAAAGACAGTTTACCCTGCCTTTTACACTCTGATGATATGGTTCTCCGTACTTCTTTATAGTGGAATAGTATTGTATGATTTCTGGGATATCACAAGTATATAGCAAATAATAAAAAGTATTCAAGAAGTTCTATTCTTCTTATCAAACTTTTCCTTAGCCTTATTCTCTTTCCAGAACACTTCATGGGATGCGCGCTTCTCAAATAAGGCAATGGCTAAGCTGGTGACGATCTCTTCCGTATTCATGGAATGCTTGATTGCTAATGCCTTCGCTTCCTGGACGGCTTGATCAAGAAGCCTGAAATTTGTCCTGCGGCATTCTTCTTCCGTAATCTTTTCTTCCTCTTCCGTTAGAAAAACTTCTTCCCATAAGGGGTAATTACTGCCGGGAACGGTTTTGGGAAATGTCTTACTGAAAGCCATAATTATCGAGAATAAAGCACTACTTTTATAAATTTGTATCCTCAACTAGCATTATGGCCTCATTTTGGAAACACGTAAACACCGTATTGCAACAAACAGACTTGATCATTGAAGTCCTGGATTCCAGAATGATCGAAGGAAGCAGGAACAGAGAGATCGAAGACAAGATCCGACGTGCAGGAAAACAGATCCTTTATGTTATCAACAAATGTGACATGGTTGACCAGAAAACGTTAACTCCTTGGAAAAAAACGTTGAATCCCTGTGTTTTTATCTCCAGCAGATACCATCTAGGCACAACAATGTTAAAAAAGAAAATTTTAGAGCTCTCTAAAGGAGAGGAAGTCACCGTAGGAGTTGTCGGTTATCCTAATGTAGGGAAATCATCGTTGATCAATGCTTTAGCAGGAAGAGCGAAGGCAAGAACGTCACCAGAAAGCGGCTTCACCAAAGGACTGCAGAAAATAAAAGTGGATAATAAGATTTTCCTGCTTGATACTCCGGGAGTCTTCCCAAATAGAGAAAAGGATATGCAGAAGCATGCGATGATCGGAGCAGTAGATTATGGCAGGATCAAAGATCCAGAAACTGCTGCTCTGGGCTTGATTGAGCAGGAGAAAGAAGCTGTTCTTCGCTATTACCAAGTTGAAGGAGATGATCCTGAAGAAATTCTGGAAAAGATTGCCGTAAAATTAAAAAAAATGATCAAAGGTGGAGAACCAGACCTAGAATCAACAGCTCGGCTAGTATTAAAATACTGGCAAATGGGAAAAATTAGGTGAGAATAGATCATGGTCAAAGAGATTTCTGCTCATGAAGCGAAAAAACTGTTGCAGGATAAGAACATAGTCGTCATCGATGTCCGCAGCCTGGAAGAATGGGAAGAACAGCATCTGCCAAAAGCAATTTTAGTCAGCAATGAAGATGATTTTAAAGAAAAGATATTACCTTTAGACAAAGAGAAGCAGTATGTTCTTTTCTGTAGAAGTGGGCATCGCAGCCATTATGTGGCAGAGATGATGGAAGACCTAGGGTTTGAGAAAGTAGTGAATGTGAAGGGGGATGTGTTTGGGTGAAGGTATTTTTCAGAAACATTTATAATCATAATCATACAATAATGTGTTATTATGAGACAATTAAACTACCATTTAGATTTAAAGCATCTGCAAAAGATTAAACAGGATATTGTCCCGGTACTCTTTACGGAACATCAGTTTGGATTAATAGAAAAAAAACTAAAGAAAAAATCTCTTACCCCTTCTGAAAAAAATGAGTTCTCCAGGACTGTATCCAGGAAAATGAAGGCAGTGTATGCTATAATGGACCATCAGGGGAGAGATATTTATATTTACGGCAAACAGAAGATAATCCCCTCACGATTGACATTAGCAAAAAAATATCTTCAGATGTTCGCTAGAAAATTCAAAAACAAGCATGTCCTCATCAGCGGAAGCTTTCTGCACAGCAAGATATTTGATGATATAGATATCTTTATTTTTTCAAAATATGAAAAAGAAGATTACAAACAAGGGAAGTTTCATATCAATTACCTTACCAAAGATGCATATCATTCTTTATTTTTTGCGAGCATGCAAAAACTCTGCCTGTCTAATCAACAAATAGAAGAACAATTGATAACAGAAAAAGTTGATCTAGATACCTTCCTCTCATTATATCAAGAATTAGGCAATGACCTGGAAAGAAATTTTTTAGGGGTAGAAAAAACATTAAGGGTATTCCTGCTACAAGCAGCGTATATCATGATGAAGCCATTGCCGGATTCAGCAGAGCTGCGGCAGGAAGTTAAAGGGATTTTAAATACCAAAAAACCTTTGGAATTAATCAAGAAAATAGTTGTGGGAACAGCTTTATTAGGGGGAAAAGATAAAAATACTCTTCATTCTATTAAAGAACTGCTAGGGTCATATCACGAGATTATGAGAGAATACCCTCAGCATACCGCTTATTATAAAGAGATGATGGAACCGCTGAACGAGGTGATGGCTCTTGCAGATTGAAGTGTTCAAAGAAGAAGTCCAGAGAATCCTGGAAGCAGACATAAAATTTGATGGGCATGTTACTACAATCATCTCTTCCTTAACTGAAGACAAACTAAAGAACATCTTAGAATGGATTAAGGAATGTAAGGCAGGGATCATCAGGCCGGAGCCATGTAAGAATTATAGGGATTTTATTTCCTTCATTTACAAATCAAACGATAACAGAATTAGGGGGATTCTGACAAAGCAAAAAAATGCTTATTTTGTGGAACTATTTCTTGATAAGCATAAATATTACGACCGAAAGAGAAAATATTTAGGAATATGAATAAACCATTAAGAAGCATACTTCTCCTCAAACATCTCCAGCAGTTTATCTGCTGTTTTCTCTCCGATGCCTTCCAAAGCTACCAGCTCACTTTTAGAAGCATTCACGACGTTCTTGATAGAGCCAAAATAATTTAGCAAATTCCTAGCCATCAATGGTCCTATGCCAGGAAAGGCAGAGATGATAAATTCCTGCTGCTCTTTCGTGCTTCTCGGCTTCCGCTCATGATACGAAAAATCCCGAGATGAGTCCTGCTCCCGTTTGGCCATCACGGCTAATAAGGCTGCCGTATCTCTAGGATTCTTGGTGTAGAGGACAGGTACGGAAAAATCCAAAACGATCGATGCCAGCATGCCCCGAATAGCATTGGCATGGACATTTCTGACAGAATAAATATCCTCTTCCCCTTCGATGATAACCACTGCCTTGTCAAAGTTGCTCTTCAGATCCTTAACTTGGCCTAATAATCTCCCGTCAACGATAGAATTGACGAAATCAGCAACTTTCTTTAATTCCACACCCACTTTTCCTGAAACGAGGTAATCAGCAGAAACTAACTGCGCTGTTCGGACAGAAATGCCCAGATCGATCAATTCTTTCACGATCTTATTATCTTTTTCCCGATGATCGGCGACGATGCTAACTACTTGATCTTCAGGGATAAATCTCTTTAATGTGGATACGGGCTGTTCAGCTTTTAGCAATGAAAATTCTGACCGTATCTTTTCCAGATTCCTATGCATCCTCTTCTCTTTATGGTGAGAACTCCAGCGATAAGCGACATCTCTCGTGCCTTCGGTGACTAAAAAAGTAACTTCACCTTGCTCCAATCTTCCTGTCCTTCCTCGACGCTGGATAGAGCGGATGGCAGAAGGGACAGGCTCATAAAAAATGACTTTATCCACTTTGGGGATATCTAACCCCTCTTCAGCAACCGACGTAGCTATCAATACATGAAAATCTCCTGTCCTAAATCTATCTAAAATTTCTTTCTGCTCTTTCTGAGAAAAGCCCAGGCCATTTTTTTTGGCTTGCCCGACAAAGATATTATTGCTTATTTTTACCTCTGACAAAGCCTTGACTATTTCTTGGGCAGAATCACGAAACTGGGTGAAAATGATAAGTTTTGCCGAAGGGGTTTTTTCTATCTCTTCAGAAACGATATCCCGTAATTTCTGAAGTTTAGGGTGTTCAATATTTTTTCCTACGAGCTCCTGAACAAGATACACCGCCGACTTGAAATTGGCATCCTGAACAAGATTTTTTACCGCCTTTACTTTAGAGGTTAATGATTCCTGCTGCATCTTTTGGATATACTGCGCAGTCTGCTTGATGCCTTGGCTTTCCAGCAATTCTAAGGCATGCTCCACTTTCAATGCCTCAGCAATCAAAGAGATCGAACGCAATGCTTCAAAACTTCTATCTCCTTGAGACAACTGTTTCTGAAGTTCTCCTTGTAATCCTAACAGTTCTCCTTTAGACACATCTACGCTGGAGCAATATCCGTACTGCTGCGCTTCCAGCAGCTTGCTCTTCTTGCAGTCTCGTAAACATTTTTGCACGTGCTTAAATTCATCAGGAAAGGGCACTTCCAGCCAATTCTGCTTCATCTCTTGGATATAAGGCTTAACATCAGGATCTTTTTCCGTTCGAACTTCCACTTTTTCAATCTTGAGATTGGCGCAGACCTCTTTGATCTTTTCTAAATCGCTGGCTGGAGAAGCTGTCAACGCTAAAATCCTTTCCTGTCGGGATAATTGGTGATACTGCTCTGCCAGCCAAACATAAGCATAATCTCCCGTAGCATGATGGGCTTCATCAAAAATCAAGAGGCTAACTTCTTCCAGTTTAACTCGGTGGTTAATTACATCATTTTCTAGCCCTTGTGGAGTGCTGATGACAATAGTTGCTTCTTTCCACAGCTCTGCACGTTTTTCAGGGCTGACGCTTCCCGTAAATAAGACGATCTTCTGTTCTGGAATATCCAGATGTTGACGGAACGTATCTACGTGCTGCTCGCATAAAGGTTTTGTGGGAGCAAGCATCAGTATTTTTGATTGGGGATAATGATGCAATCTCTGCACGGAGAGAAGAAAAGCCAATGCGGTCTTGCCTAAGCCGGTTGGCAGGACAACTAATGTATTCTTGCTTGCAGCTGTCCCTAGAATAGTCTGCTGGTACAGCCGGGGGGTAAAGTCTTTGAGCATGGTTAAGGTTTCTTGAGATTTTTACGGTGGGAAGTATTTAATGCTATCTCCTTCATTTTTCTTTTGATTTCTTCTCCTCGATTATCAGTAATTATATCAATAAATTCATCAAAAGTGATACTATCATATTTTAGCCCCTTTTGCTTTTTCATTATTTCCTACCTCCTATTTCAGCCCCAATCTCTCTACCAGATGGAAAGATTCCTTATCAAACGTGGAGAAGGCAAACCATTTCTTTCCAAGGTCTTTCAACGAAGCGCCAAAGTGATATACTTTCTTCTTATCTAAAATGATAAACCGGTCATGGGATTGCTTAAATTCTCGTAGTTCAATGGGAGAATATTGTTTATGATATTTTGCTAAGTCTAACCGTAATTGCTCCGATATTTCAGAGGTAAAGATAGTAGCAGAGACGCCTTTATTTCTTTTGTTCAGCAATGTTAGAACAGTATCATCAACATAATTATCAATAAGGATAATTGAAGATTGCGCACTTCTGATGATGTCAGCAACAAAAGCATAGGCATCAAATACTTGGCCATCAAAAAAGATGCCTTTTTCTTTAGGGAGATCATTGCTTTGCAAGGCATCAAAGATCTGTTCAAATTTGCTGTCATGCTCGATCTGCTTTTTTTCAACCGTATCTAATCTTTGAAAGATCTGTGCGTTTGAGGCTAGAAATTTCCTCATCGTCACAAACGCCCTCATGATTTGAATACTTACTTGTATGGCAGTTTCGCTTTTTAAGACGCTGGAAAGCATAGCTACACCCTGCTCGGTAAAAGCGTACGGTAAATACTTTCTATGGCTTCCACGCCCTTTGTTTAAGGTCGCAATTTGCGACCTTAAAGAACTATTTTCTTCTTCTGTCAGCTGGAACATGAACTCGAGAGGAAACCGCCCCATATTTCGTTTAACCTGTTCATTTAGGCGCTTTATTTTCACTTTATAACATTCAGCAAGATCTTCATCCAGCATCACTTGCAGGCCACGGATGACGTGTATTTTACTCTTCATAGTGTTGTCCTGTACCATCATCTCGGAATTCATGGATCATCGTCCTAAAAACTCCTTTATATACCTTATCCGCAGTTGTCCAGTGCGGGAGTGGCTCTCTTTAAAGGCTTGAAAGTGGAGAATTTTCAGGTTTTAGCTTTTGGGAGCACTGGACAAGCCTTCTTTCTAGTGACCAATTATTTTTGTTTAGGAATAACACTTTTTCAAACGATGAGCATCAAACATTCAAGACTTAACCCCCCATAAGCATAATAAATCTGGAACTATTTCAATAGGTTTATATATTTTACAAATTATTTTATTTAACATGAAGGCAAGACAGCATTTAGCTTTGGGAATCTTTATTATTTTCATTTTTATGTTTATTGATTTGTACACAGGTAATCAGATTCTAACAGGATTTATGGCTAAGACTGGATTGAATGTATTAACTTTTTTTGTGGGTATTGTTTTATTTGTTGTTGGGTTGATTCTGCCTGATAGTGATAGTAAAGATGCTGGTTCAAAAATCTTTTACACATATTTCTTTATTTTTGGATGGATAAATAAGTTATTGGAGTTTCCAATATCAAAACTCCTGGGTAGACCAAAAGGTCACAGAGAATCTCTACATACTATTTTAGGGATAACAATGACTTCTATTTTTTTTGCTATCATCATTTCAATTATACTTTATTTTGATAAATCATTTCAGTTGTTTACAATACCTTTCCTATTCTTATGCCTGTTTTTTGGTCAAATAATACATCTATTGGGTGATTGGCATTGGAGTATTAAATAGAGTCCCAGATTTACTTCTCCGCTTCGCTACACTTTGAACACGCTGTGTTCTCACTTCGTTTGGGGCAATTAACATAGTTACCTCCAATACCCATTGTTATTGATACACCTTAAGAAAAACTATTTAAACCTTCTAAAAATGGTACCTCTATGAAGCTAGACTCTCTGAGTGAAAATATCTTCCTGGCAAAATTCCGCTCTCAATCTCATTTGACACATACGTTTGTACGGTTTCAAGAATATTATGAGTCCCCACATTTCAAGGGAAAATATTTTGCTATCTCTAAATTTAGGCATTGGTATACTTCTAATTCTCCACAAGGAAAGAAAACAGGAAGATTCTCCTTTTACCATGATTTAGCAGGATTTAACATTCCTTGCCATGTCTTAAAGCCATTCTATAAAGGAAAATTTGACCCATTAACACATCATGAGCAGAGTTTTCTAAGTACATTCCAGGATATGAAGGATAAATTTTATGTCATCGGCGTCTACGGCAACAGGACAAAAAGCGTCTTGAAACATGAGATAGGACATGCCTTATTCTACCTCAACAAGGATTATAGAAAAGAAGTATTAGATGTTGTTCATGATATCGACAAGAAAGCCATCCATCAGATCTATCGCTTTTTAGCGGAAACAAAATTCTACCATCACCATGTCTGGCTGGATGAAGTTCATGCTTATGTCTTAGCAGCATTAGAAGACCTCAAGCAGGAGAAGGTGGATATCAAACTTTTGCAGGAACCGCATAAGAAGATAAACGCCATCTTTAAGAGATATTATTCTGGGAGTGGAAGATAGAGATTCCTGTTCAAGATAGAGAAAAAATCTCGTAGGCAGTTATCATTGAGGAAGCTTCTGTTTCCCTGTCAACGTAAGAACATCGCCTTCTTTTTCCAACGTAACTTCAGTGAGGTCATTGATGACGATATCATTGCCCATCAGATAATAAGAGATATTTCTTAAGTCCCTAATCCTCACTTTCTCCACTTTTTTTATTTCTAAAACATCCACAGGAGCTTTTCCCTTCAAGTGAGGATTGTTATCATTAAACAGACCGATAAAGGCAGACCATAATCCATCCCTATCTACGCCCGGCTTTCTGCTTACGGTAATACTTTTTGCCTTGTAGGTTGTCATTCCCCTACTTAATGAAGTTCTCACTTTTAAATATTACTAATATTTTCTTCTTATGGAGGTAATGGGAGATTCCAAACCCTAGCCCAAAGAAAATTAATGTCCAGAGCCTGCTGCTCCAGAAATTGCCTAAGAGATAGCCGAGCAGGAATCCAATGATCATCAGGATAAACGGCAAGATCGGCTCGTGGAGCTTCTGGATATAATAAATACGCCCACCCATGAATCCAGCAAGCAGCACAGAAAGATAGCTTAACACGGCACTCTGTAATAATACCGAAATGATAAAACCTACAAAGAGAAATACTAAGGCAAATGTTTCTGCCCATTCTTCTGCCCAATGTACCATTTTATTTATGCGACCCCGCGAAGTAATAGATGACTGCAGCCATGAGTAATAATATTATACAAATAATTATTCCTATTAAAGCTTTCGACAGCAATAACGCTGCAGCAAGGACCATGATGACGATAGCAACAATATATAACCAAGCTTCAGCATAGTATAAGCTAAACGCCTCTAGCTGTGGCAACGGCAAGAGAACTAAGAAGCCCATCATGATCGACATGGACAGCCCTTTGTCAAAAAAATAACTTGAAGGAAAGAAGTATGATCCTAATCCAAACAATGTTGCCATGATGACAGAACTATACACTGCCCACAGGGAGATGATGCCATTCTGCCAATAAGAAAAGCCATAACGGAACTCTCCCAGACGATGTTTGGAGATGAAGGCTACGGAAACACCACCCACCAAGATGAGTGGAACCCAGCCATTGGTGATAAAGGTGATAACCACGGCGATAGCCATGCCTATCCACCAAGGCTTAAACGTAACTTTATAGCCTTGCGCTAACCCATACCATTTCTGCAGAGTAAAGCGGGCGACAAACAAGAGCAAGGCAGCAAAACAAGCCAGAACGAAGTTTGTTAAGCCTATGGCCACTTCAAACTGCTCCGCCCCCCAATCACGGAAGGAAAAGAGAAATCCCGTTACCAGCATCCCGATGACTAACCCTAATTTCTCTTGAGAATTAAAAGTGTAATAATCTTTGATCCTTGCTATCTTCTCTTTTGTGCTGACCATCTTTTTTAAGGATAAGGAAATCAATATTTATAAAGGAATTGGTTTAGCGTACGTATTTAGTTTCATAACTAAAAACAATGGCAGGTCGGAAAATTCAGCCTGACTTTATGCCTAAAGCAATGATAAAGTGTTGATTTTCAGTTAAATGTCAGGCAAGTAACCTTATTTGACAACCCTTTTAATGAATTTTCCATCTTGACCTTGCCACTGTTTTTGACCGAACTAAATACGTACGGTTTAGCGGGGAATATCCATGGACCATGATGATTCTCTTTTCTATTCCATAGTACTTCTTCTTCCGTTAGACGTATCTCATTTCCTTTAACAACATGTTATTTACCTTAAATCACAGATTTTTAAGCTCAGTTTCATGGTTACGTAAGTCGGAAACTTTAAAAAGAGAAAAAGTATTCTTCACCCTATGGATGAGTTTCGGGAGGAGAAATTAAGCCGTGCGCTTAGCGCAAGCTCTCGGAGAGATATACTTCGCTTATTGGCCGGG
>DATDXI010000074.1:0-26676 GCA_035289385.1 Candidatus Nanoarchaeia archaeon
CAGTACAAAAACCATATGATAACGAATACGGTAAGTACAATGACTAGCATGACGAACTTCCATTCAAGGATTAAAAGAAAGTCTGAGTTATTAACCTGTCGCAGCAGAGCTGCGGGGTATTAACCCAGACGGGAATAAAAAGTACGTAGCTAGTTCGATGACAGAAAATAGTGGCAGGTCGAAAAATTCAGCGAGACTCTACGTAAAAAGGGTATGGAAATCATATGTCAAAGCTTAAGGTCTCGCAACTAATCGTTTCTTACGAAGTCATTAATGAATTTTCCATCTTGACGTTGACCTGAGCGAGCAAGAAGCGAGCTCTTGCATTTCAGACCACTATTTTCAACAGAACTAAATACATACCCTTCCTTAATGCTCTCCAATGTATCCTTTAAAGGCATATTTCTTGCTCTGCATGTCAAAGTATCCCTTGACAACATGCTGTAAATTATAGACACGGTAAACGAGAGTATCCCAATAGATGCCAGAGATTTCGTGCTTATAGATTCTCTTATACAATGCCCCTAAAGATTTTCCCAAAGCTCCCCCTTTCTTGAATCTCTTCTGCCAATCTAAATGTACTGTCCCAAAAAATTTCACATAGAGGCTTGCTTTCGTCAGATTCTTGATTTTATCGCCAACCTTCACCTCAACATCAAGCATCTCATAGATATGAATGTGCATATTGATCTGATACATAACATAAGGGTCTATCCTTTTGGTCATTAAAAATTTTAATTCCTGTTCTGCTCCCAAAGCGCTAGGAACCTTATGCTTGTAATCCACCTCATGCCAAAGAAAGCCATAGTTCTTGGCCCAGTCGATGATTGCGGCATATAAGCCATCAAAGTCAAAGAGGCCTTCGTATTGGATGGTAAGATGAAGAGTTTTCTCCGCATCACCATAATACTCAGCTCTTGGCCCAAAGCCCAAATCTTGAAAGAATCCCATAATCTACCCTAATCGCTTGAGTTATTTAAATATTTCTAGAACTTGTACTATCCCCATGCAAGAAGGTTTAATAAGCTCGGATTATTTTCTAGTGTTATGTGGGAGCTTCGAGAAACCAGTGAATTTGAAAAGAAGTTTGAAGAACTGCCTCCCGATATTAAAGAGCGATTTGAGAATCAGATCAAGAAACTGCAGGAAAATCCCTATGCCCTCGGGAAACCATTAGGCTATCCCTGGTTCAGAGAACTAAGGAATGATAAATTTCGTGTTTATTATCTCATCTATGATCAGCTAGTCTTAGTCTTGTTTGTTGCTGTTTCTGATAAAAAGACCCAACAAGTAGTTATCAATGTTATTAAGAACAACTTGAAAGTGTTTAAAGAATTTGTTGAAAAAGGGACAAAAATATTATAAAGAATAAGAGAGTATACCACCTAAAATGGATAAAGAGCTTCAAAGATTAATCGATGAACGCCAAAAGCTTATTGATAGGCTGTGTATGGAAATTGTGGCAGTAGAAGATGGAAAAATCAAAATACAAATAGAGGCAAAATGATGGAAGATCTGAAAAATGCTAAAAAAGAACTTAAGGAGCAAAACGAGTTTCTTCACTCTATGTTGAGATCTTTTGAGGATATCAAGAAAGGAAGAATAAAGAAGTTTGAGTTTTCTAAAAAACATCTCGCCTGATATCCCTTAACTACACCTTCTCGAACCAAACGGTCAAGCTTTCATTCTTAATCTTAACAACTTCCCCTTTTCCAGCAGACTTCACCGGTTCTCCTTTTCCAGCAGCTTTGCCTGGCTGGAAGAGAGTTAGGCGCTCTGCTCCAACTTTTTCTTTCAGCTCTTCCTGATATTGTTCTATTCCACTATTCACCATTGGACTGGCAGAAAGAGAAAGATTGATCCGATCGGTCTTCTCTAACCCCGCTTTCTTCCTCATGCTCTGCACGTGCCTCATCAATTCCCGGACATAGCCTTCCTGCTCCAACTCTTGATTCCGGTCAGTATTGATGTAGACAGTACCGCGTTTTATTTCTCCCTGCTTATAATTTGTGGGAGCAGTCCGTTCAATCTCGAGCATCTCTTTAGTGATATTTACTTTTTTCTTATCAACAGTAAAGGCATACTTACCTTCTGAATCGATGTGGCTCAAAATAGTTTCTGGACTGTCAATGGCTAATCTTGCGATAATCTTTGGAGAGGCATCACCAAATTCAGGGCCTATCTTCCCATAATTCGGCTTTACTTTCAACTTTACGCCAGGCAATGAAGTTACAATAGCCAGCTGTTTGCTGTTGGTCTGCTGCAGGATGATCTCTTCAAGATGCTGTGCTGCCTGGATGGTTTGCTCGTCATTTGTTTCAACCACAAGCTCTTTGACCGGCCAGCGTAATCCTAACTGGGCTTTCTCTCTTGCTCCTAAAGCGCTGGCAACGATATCTTGAGCGACAGCCATATCTTGTTCCAAGTCAGTATCAATCATACTCTTGTCCGCAACTGGCCAAGGGAAGTGGGAAATGCTCACCTCTTTCAGCGCGAATTCTTCTTTGAGGTTGAGGTACATGGCTTCGGTGATGAACGGGCAGATGATAGTAAACATAGCTAAGAGATCCATGACCACTTTATTGATGGTGAAAAGGCAAGCTTTCTTCTCTTCATCCGTACCTATGGTGCTTTTATCACGGACCATCTGGATGTAGGTTCTAGAGAGTTCTAGGAACAATTGTTCCAGAGGAGCGACAACTTCATCTAAGCGATATGCTTCCAGGAGATCGCTCACCTGGAGTATTGTTGAATTCAGGCGGGAAAGGATATATTTCTCTTCCGTTGCTAACTGAACGTTCTTGATCTTCGTGGGATTGATACCGTGTTCACGGGATAGATTGATCAGCAGCCGATGGATATTCCAAAAGATATGGAGATATCTCTCTTTTGTTTTTGCTTCCTGCCAACTGAAATTGATATCTTCACCTGCTGTCGTCTGGATCATATAGTAGCGTAATACATCGGCACCATGCTTGTCGATCAATTCATCAGGGGAGATGATATTCCCTAATGACTTTGACATCTTGACTCCCTCTACATCGGTGATGAAGCCATGCATATAGACATTCTTAAACGAAGGTTTTCCGAGATACAAATAGGAACAGATAACCAGCAGATTGAACCATGCCCTAACCTGATCCTTCCCTTCAAGGATAAAATCTGCGGGAAAATATTTTTTAAAAAATTCTTTCTGCTCCGGGTAATATAAGCATACCCATGAAGCGGAGCCGGGATCTATCCAAACATCCATGACATCCGGCAAACGGTGATATTCTTTGCCCCCTTTTCCTCCTTTTGTTATTATAACATCATCGATCCAGGGCTTATGCAAATCGGCAGGAACTTTCCCTTTTGCCAGACGCTGCAGCTCTTCCTTCGAGCCAACAACGATAATGTCACCGTCAGCAGACTGCCAGATAGGAGCAGGAGTGCCCCAGAAACGCTGTTTAGTGATGGAATTATCTCTCAGATGCTCAAGCCAAGAGCGGAATGCATTTTTTCCTTTCTCCGGAAACCAATAGACACCCTCATTATCCTTGACCATCTGCTCTTTTAAATCTTCAACTTTCAAAAACCATTGCGGTGTCGTCCTGAAAATGACTGGCTCTTTGCTTCGTTCTGCATGAGGGTAATCATGAGTGTATTTCTTTTTGGCAACTAAAGCCTCGTCATCATCGATAGCTTTGATGAATATATGGTCATCATATCTTGCCCGTAAGCCAGAAAAACGCCCCGTTCCCTGGGGGAATATTCCTGATTCGTCAAGGCAATTGTAAGGGGGGATGTGGTGGAGATGACCTACTTCATAATCTTCCGGTCCAGAACCTGGCGCGCTATGCACTAAACCTGTACCATCAGCATCATTGACAAATTCTTCATTAAGGATAACGGTATGCACCAGCTTATTTTCATCATACAGTTTTTGCAGTTCTGGAAGCTCTTTTTTCCAAAAGTGTGTATAGCGAAGGCCTTCGAGTTTTTTTCCTGCAAAGGTTTCGATTAGTTCATATTTCTCTCCCGTAAGATGCATGACGTCTGCCACTCTAGATTCAGCCATGATCCATATCTCTGAACCCACTTTTACTCTGGCATATCTGATAGTAGGATGGGCCATGATAAATAAATTGAACGGAATCGTCCAGGGAGTCGTTGTCCAGATGACAAGATATTCATTGTTGGAAGTGCTGGCTGGATTACTGCTCTGCTTTCCAGGTGCTTTTTCTTTCTGCTTATTTTTATTGGCCTTCTTAGATATATTTGCTGACGCACTTCCAGCCAGACCCCCCTCAACCTTAAATTTCACATAGATGCTATTATCGGTGACAGCTTGGTAAAATAATTCATGCTTGGCTAAGGCACTTTGGTCTTTGGGATCCCAATGCAAGGTTCTTTTTCCAAGGTAAAGCCTGTTGTCATCATAGGCTTTTTTGATCAAGCTCCAGACAGCTTCGATATAGCCAGTAGAGATAGGCTGGTAGGGGTCAGAGAAATCTAATGTTGCGCCGATCCTCTGAAAATCCTTGATCATCAACTGCATCATCTCGCTGCAGAACTTTCGGCATTCTACGGCAAATTTTTCAAAACCAAATTTCTTAATATCTTCTTTTGTTTTTAGCTCAAATTTAGCCATGACTTTATGCTCGGTAGGCAGGCCGTGCATATCGAATCCAGCCCTATCCCAGACATCATAGCCAGTTGTCCTTTTGTACCTTAAGACCATGTCTTTCAAGGCTTTATTCCAAGCATGACCTAGATGAATCCTGCCGGAAGTGTACGGGGGGCCATCTAAAAAATAGAATTTCTTTCCTTTCTTGTTTCTTTTGCGGAGATTCTCAACAATACTCTTTTTCTTCCAATAGGCTAAAATATCCTCTTCCAGCTGCTTATGCAGATACTGCTCATAGGCCATTCTTTCTGGGAGTAAGCAGGTATTTAAAAATATTCTTATGACAAGTATGCATTCAGTTCCATACCTACTATAGTGATATTAACCTTGCCACTATGTTTGACCGAACAAAATACGCACATTCCTAAGAAAAATAATTAAATAATCCACTATATCTTCTGCAGATGGAACTCCTTTCTCCTGTTGGAAATAGAAGCATGTTAACTGCGGCCATCCAAGCCGGCAGTGATGCGGTTTATTTTGGCATTAAAGGCTTAAACATGCGGGCGGCAGCCAACAATTTCTCTTTAGAAGAGCTTCCGGAGATTATCAGCTACTGTCATAACCATAAAGTAAAAGCTTATTGCACCGTTAATGTGATCATTTTTGAACAAGAGTTAAGCCTTCTTCACATCACATTAAAAGCCTTAAAGTCAGCAGATATTGATGCTGTCATCTGCTGGGACTTAGCGGTTATCAAACAATGTCAAGAATTAGGTATAACCGTTCATCTGTCTACCCAAGCTTCCGTATCTAATTCCGAAGCAGCAAAGGCATGGAAAGGATTAGGCGTAACAAGAATTGTCCTAGCCAGAGAATGTTCATTAGAAGATATAAAGGACTTTAAAAAAAAGGTGGACATTGAAATAGAGTGTTTTGTCCATGGAGCAAGATGCATCTCATTGTCAGGACGATGCTTTATGTCGCAAGAGCTATTCAATACGTCTGCCAATCGAGGAGAATGTCTACAGCCTTGCCGAAGGGAATATAGGGTGATTGATGAAGAAGGGAAAGAAATGCTGATGAATAATAAGTTTATCATGAGCGCTAAAGACCTTTGCGCCCTGCCCTTACTGCCAAAACTAATTGCCCTTGGAGTTGATTCTTTTAAGATTGAAGGCAGAAACCGTGGTGCAGAGTATGTATATAAAGTTGTTTCAGTGTATAGAAAAGCGTTAGACGCCATCGCCAAGAACAGATTTAACGAAGAACTGATTCAACAATTGACCGATGAATTAAAAGAAGTGTATAATAGGGATTTCACCCCAGGATTTTTTGTTGATTATCCGCATCATGAACGGACTGATGCTTATGGAAGTAAAGCAACGACGAAAAAAGTGCAGATCGGCAAAGTCACTACTTTTTATAAAAAGGTAAATGTAGTTGAATTTAAAATTGAATGTGAATCATTGCATGTTGGAGATACAATTGCTTTTGTTGGCGATACCACCGGATATTATGAACAAGTCATAGAGGAGATGCATACCGATGAAGGGAATGTGAGCCAAGCGCAAAAAAGTGAAGTTATTTCTATCAAATTAAAAACTTTAGTAAGAGAAAACGATAAAGTGTTTTTGATTACAGACAGAGATGACCATAGGGATTAAAATGAGACTAAGAAGGTAAAATGAAGCTAAGAAGGTAAAATCAAGGATTAAGCTGCTTTCTTATAAGGAGTTTTTCCTTCTTTAATAGCCTCTTTTCTGGCCTTTACAACTTTCGTCAGCCGATCGTATCTCCTGTAGGCAGACAAGTCTCCTTGTTCACGAGCTTGATCTCTCTTCTCCGTGAAATGCTCTTCCAACATCGTTTCCACACCTAACTCGTCACGATAAGCGTTTCCTGAAGCATGAACATATTGATGGATCTTCTCGTGTTTCAGCACCATCTCTTCGATGCTTGCAACATCTACTCCGTATATCCTAGCCATGGATTCAAGACGATCATCAAAGCTCTTTCCGTGACCATAATTGGCAACGATCAACCCTTTCCTGCTCTTGGGATCATAGACTAAAGCAGCTACAGCTCCATCTTGCCCGAGATCTGCTGCGCCATACTTCGCTTCAACAACATTTCCGGAACGCTGCTTGAGCCAAGCTAAGAATTCTTGCCCTTCAGTTGAGGTAAAATAATTTCTAGCCCTTTGGTCAAAATCAACGGCTGCATCGGCATGTTCTTGTGGACGATCACTATTAGCGACATTCACCCGGCTTTGGTCTACCCAGGCATAGCCCATGGGAGCGACGTATATGCCTCTATCTCTTTGGCTTTGGCTAGGGTTATGGCTTTCGCTATGTTGAACAACATCATCGATGCTCTGTCTCCGCTGATAGAATGCTAGGACATTTCCTTCCATAGTATTGAAGCTAGGTCTGAACTATTTAAAATTTGTTGAAGAAACTAGTGATGTCCGCCGCCGTGCGCGTCGTGACTAGCTTGAGCCTCGTGCCCACCACCGTGAGCATCATGACCACCGTGTCCTCCACCATGGGCATCGTTATCATCTTTATGCTTCATCTTATACGCACCAACGATCTGACGCAAGTTGCTGTCGGTAACTTCCCCTTCCTGTGTATGTACCTGTAATAACTGTAAGGCTTCCTGCAAGCTGAGCATCTTATCTTTAACCTTATCTTTGATGCCAACATGGGCAACGATATCTTCAATATGCTCATTGCTTAAGTGCCCACCAGCAACCCCATACATTCTTTGTTCAAACTGCCTCTGCAATGTTCTCTGCTTCAATTCTTCAAAGGCAGTAGGAGTCAATTTCTTACCTTGATTATAGATCATATCTTCTAAAGCGCTGTCCGTAACCCCTATGTAGGCCTGCATCATCATATCTTTCTCAAACTCATTGAGATCTCCTTTTGCTGATTTAAAGTAATCTTTTGCTTTCTGCACATAGAAATCAGACATCGTCTTCTTAAACTCTCTCTGGACACTTTCCTTATCCAGCTTATCAAACTGAACTTCACCCTTGTCGTTCCTTAAATGGGTGTTGACTGCTTTAAGATAGGCTTCCGTATGGGTAACATTAGCCGTATCGACCAGCAGTTTAGCATGAGAATGTAATCGCTTATACTTGTCAAGAACCTGTTCTTCGTGTTTTGCCCCATGTCCCTGCTCATAATGAGCATTGCCATGTCCATGGCCTGTATCATGCAATAGCAAAGAAAATATCAGCCGTAGTACACCTATCATATGCTTAGGGATTAGTTTTATAGTTAAATACTTTTCTATAATTGGATACAGTCATCTTAGCGAATGATGGCTTTTCTGAGCTCTCTTTTTGATGAGATTCAGTAATCTATTCCTTCCTAACTTCCAATCAATTTCCGCTGCCTCTGCAGGTGTCCTTTCTCCCAAACTCAAATGGGGATTAACAAAATTATGAATTATGCGTTTGAGATTCAAGAAAGCTTCTGCTTTCTCAAAATCTCTAAATTCTCCCCGCATAATTTTAATCCTATCTTTGATATCCCCATTGTATCGCTCAATGGGGTTATTATTATGCTTCAACCCCGCAACTTTTGCTTTGATTGGAACACCAAAATGAAGTTTGGCAACGTGGAGAAATAATTTGTTAAATGACCCTTTGTAATTACCAAACTTATCGCTGACAAAAATTATTTTTCTCTTTTGTTCGTATCGCTGCAAGAGTTGATCATAGCAAGTAATTTTTATCTGTTTAAGAAATTCTACGCACTTTGGCAAAGTGCGTTTCTCGACGAAGAGATGGGCAGTTATATATTTTGTTTTATGATCAATACAGTTAAGATCATAATGGTCTTTTCCATTTACTTTGATGTATTTTTCATCATAGTGCTATCGCCCTTTAAGCTTTGGCTTTACTTCCAAATTTATCTGATTTTAAAAAAAGAGAATATTTGCTTGTCCATTGGCTGATTGTCCAACGAGTGATTTTAACTCCATCATGTTGCCAAAGATGATTTTTCGTTTTTCCTAAAGAAAAACCGTCTTCGTGCATATGAACTGCACGAACAATATCTTCTGGTTTATGGCGCATTCGTTCAAAACCATCTGGTTCGACAAACTGGCGGTCACATGATTTACAAAGAAAACTCATTTTTATTCTTACTTTTCGTTTTCTTGTGCCATTCTTGACAACATGTTTTGATGAGCAATAAATACATTTTTGGGACATCATTTCACCTCAAAAGAGGAGAAAGATGTCATTGTATTTATATCATTCGTTAAATAGACAGTATCCTATAATTGAAGATAGTTTAGAAAACGTATTCCTAAGAAAAAAAGTTAAAAAAAAGAAGAAAAAAAGGTTTTAAAAACCTTAGTGGTGTTGGTGTTCGTCATGGGGGGGCTTAACTTTCCAGCCTCTGCCACTTAGGAACTCGTCATCCACTCCGCCGAACCAGTGTTGTCTTAACAAGGCAGCTAAGTCATCAGGTTGTTTACCGACTAAGCCATAGTCAATCTTGTCTTCCTGGCCAACTTCCTTCCTCACTTCGTCAGCATGCTCTGGAGTAATTGCTTTGTCGGCAAGCCCTTCATATCTGCTTTGCCTGAATCTGAAGCCTTGATCCCTGGTAATTGCGCCATAAATATCCTCGGCAGTTAAATCAGCGCCTTTCTGTTCCTTCAATTTATCAAAGACTTCAACGCCTAAACCATATTTACCAAATAAGAGCTGGTCTTCTCTGAAGACATCAGCAGGCTGCGCTTTAATACTCAAATCTTTCATCGCCTGATCGATAAGGAATTTCTGAGTGGCTAGCATCGCTGCTTTTGCAGTTTCATCATCTTCTAATTGCTTATAATCTACCCATCCATTGTCATTTCTTAAAGCATCTGCGAAAGCGTATGATGCCCCTAAGGCATCTACTGAAGACGTATCCGTCAACTGCTTTGCCTTATAAAATGCTTCCTTTACGTCATGTAATCCATGCCCATGACTTCCATGTCCTTCACTCATTTTTCATTCACCTTTTGTTTGTTTTTTATTCTTTATCTTAAATGTTTACCATATCTTTCACATGTTGTTGATATGTAACCACTATATAATGACACTTCTATATAAATGTTTTGTTGATTTTTGGGCTTTTGGGAGGGGTTTATAAAGGTGGGAAATAAGGGACAGGAGTTGGTTGAAACTTCGGGGTTTGTCCATGCATTATTCCTATACCCATTCTCCAAAGGTCTAGAAATTCACCTAAAAAACATGACCAAAACGTCTCAGCAGAGATAAGAAGATATATATAGTATAAAGGTAGTGTTTCCACAAGAAGATGATGATTGTCGCATGATTACTATAAGGGATTAGGGTTATAAATGGAGGAAGACCATGAGCAAAAAAAATAAGACGTTAAAGCCAAAGAGCATCACTGTTAAAAATGATAAAAGTGTCGAGCAGGCTCTGCCGCCATCACCAAAATTGCCCCCAGAATTGGAGAAGAAATTACAATCATTGAAAGATACTCTTGATAAGTTCAAAGCTAAAGTTCTGGAAAAGTTTGGAGATTATATCGTAGGGATAACTTTATTGCCACCGGAAAAGATGCCTCCACATGGGGCTGTAGGCGATGGTGCTGATAAGAAGTCGGGAGATGGCACTGATAAGAAGGCTGCTGAAGTTCCAGAAGAGCAGAAGATTCAGCTGTTAATAGTTGTTGATGACACCACCTCTCAGAAGATGACCAAGGATGAGCTGCACCAGAAGTTTTCTACGATCATCAAAAAGATAGGTGAAGAAGTGGATAAGACTATCATCCCCCAGAGCATTCTTTTAACAGACTTATGGTTAAATTGCTATGATGCCAAGTATGAGTTAAACAAGCTTATTTCTCTTGGAGCCCCTATCCATGACACGGGTATGTTAGCAGCGATCAAGATTGCAGAAATCCATAAGAGTATGGTCATCAAGAAGTTTGAAAAATACATCTTAAGCTATGTTTTAGCTGGATCATTAGTCCAAGGGAAAGCCACTCCTACTTCAGATATTGACGTATGGATCGTCATCGATGACACGGATGTCAAGAAGATGTCTCGGGCAGAGCTTAAAGATAAGCTGAGAGCCATCATCATCGGCATGGGTGCGGAAGCTGGGGAGATTACCGGGATCAGAAATAAAATAAATATCCAGGTGTATATCTTAACGGACTTCTGGGATAGCTTAAAGGAAGCAAACCCCATCATCTTTACCTTACTTCGTGACGGTGTGCCGTTCTATGACCGAGGGATATTCATGCCCTGGAAGCAATTGCTGAGGATGGGAAGGATCAAGCCCAGCAGGGAAGCGATCGATCTCTTTATGTCCACAGGAGAACAGAGCATTAAACGGGTACAGGCAACATTGAAGACGATGGGCATGGAAGATACGTTTTATGCCATCTTAACTCCATCTCAAGCTGCTATCATGCTCTATGGCCTTCCACCGCCAACACCGAAAGAGACTCCTGATGTCATGGAAGAGATCTTTGTCAAGAAAGAGAAGATGCTGGAACTAGAGTACGTCAAGATCCTTAAAGCTAATGTTGATCTGCGAAAAGATATCGAGCATGGGACGAAGAAAGAGCTTACCGGTACAGAATTAGATAAATATGTCAAGAATGCAGAAAAATATCTCCAGAGAATCCGAAAATTGTTTAAAGAGATCGAGATGAAATACGATGAACGTGGGGTTCTTGCCTTATATGATGAAGTGATGACCATCATCCGAGATGTCTTGCTTCAGGAAGGCATTGAAAAAGCACAGGACAGCGATATCATCAAGCTCTTTGAAGATGAGCTGATAACAACGGGCAAAGTTCCGGCACGATACTTAAGAGACCTCAATGAGATTGTCGCAGCGAAGCGCAAGCATGATGCCAAGAAGCTGGATAAGACGGACATCGAGACAGCACGAAGAGGGTCAGGAAGCTTGATCAGATTCTTGATAGAGTACCTGCAGAGGAAGAGAAGCAAAGAGCTGGATAAAGTGAAGATAAGGGTCAAGCATGGCGAAAAGAAATACGGCGAAGTGATTTTGCTGGATAAAGTAGCCTTTGTCATCAAGGATATCGATGCTAAGGAACGGCAAGTGGAGAAAGCTATGATCAATCCGGACGGAAGTTTAGGCACGTTGAAGGATTCCAGCTTTGAAGAATATGAGAAGGAACTTGCCCAACTGAAAGTTGCCCAGAAGATCTTTATCAAGGAACCAATCTTTGAAGACCTTAAACGGATCTTTGGTAGAGATGTTGAAGTGATGATGGGATATTGAGGTTGTTTTTTAGCTTATTATTTTTCTTTTTTAGTTGTCTAATGGGTCTGTCGTTCTGATGATGCCGTTGTTTTCTTTATCACATAAAATATCTCATTGATATATGTCATAGGGGTAAAGGTATAGCCGAGACGTTTGCACATCAATTCTATCCATGTTCTTCGGGGAAAATTCATGCGCTTGCCGCTCATCGTGGTTATGGGGAAGGAAACAACAATATATTTTGAGGGGATGCTTTTGATGATACGTTCACTAGCCTTATGGCCTTTTCCTTGGTCTAAGACATCCGTCATCTTGAACAGGAGGCAAAGGTCAATAGTGTCATGCTGGAGAAGGTCTTGCCAATGTAGAGCATCGGTAATCTCCGCATGGCCCTCGAAGGAAGGATTTTGTTTATGGAGCAGAGAAAAGTAGGCTTGGAGCAAAGTTATCTCATCTTCACTAAGGTCATAAGCATAATAGTTTAGCCTCTGAAGGCCCATGAAGGAAATGGAAAAAGGGTTCACGCCACACCCTAAATCAATGATGGAAGAAGGTTTTCCGGTGATGGCAAAAATCTTTTGATATAATTGTTGATAGAAGGGCAGCCGTTCTTTGGTTGAGGAATGGGAGGAGAGAATCTTGGTGATAAGAGAGAGATGTTCTTTTTCTGACAAGTGGTGAGCAGCAGATAATTCTTTAACAAACTTTTCCCGGTGCTTCAGTTCTTGCTCTACTCTAAAGAGGCTGTAGACTCTTCTGAGGTGATTGCGGACTTCTTTCAGAACTTTCTTGTAGACAGCAGATCTTTGGTGGAAATTGCCTCGGAGATCCTTAACCAGTTTTTGAGGGACTTTCAAAAAGTATTGTCGCAGCTGTTCTTGGACAAAATCATCACTCATATCTCGGAGGGACCTTCGCTTCTTGATATCTGCAATCAAAGAAATGACCTTATCTTCATCCAAGAGAATGTTTCCTATGAGCATTTTTTGAAGATGTTGAAGAAGTTTAAAAACCTAACTTTTTTAAAGGCTGAAAAAATCATCCTCAACAGATGAAAGAAAAACTCAAGGAAAATGGCAGGAGAGCTTGGAAATTCTTCTGGCAGGATGATTCTGCTGCCAGCTGGATAGCAAATATCATCGTAGCGTTTATCGTGATACGGTTTGTTGTCTATCCTTTGCTTGGTGCGGTACTTGGCACGAATTTTCCTATCGTCGCTGTTGTCAGCGAAAGCATGGAACATGGCTTAGGGCCAAATGGGGATATCTGCGGGAATGTATTTTATGAATTCCGGCAATCATTTGACAATTACTGGGAAGCTTGCGGTTCTTGGTATGAGAAAGAAGGAATTACGACAGAGGTGTTTTCTGCTTTTCCTTTCCAGAATGGTTTTGATAAGGGGGATGTCATCATCCTCTGGCGGGCAAATAAAGAAAATATTGAGTTGGGGGATATTTTAGTATTTCAGGCAGATAAGCCACAGCCGATCATCCATCGTGTGGTGAAAGTCTGGCAAGAAGATGATGCTTATTTCTATCAGACCAAAGGAGATCATAACAGTGACAGCATCACCAACGGCATGGGAGAGACAAAGATCTCGGAATCAAGAATTTATGGGAAAGGGCTTATCCGAGTGCCCTATCTGGGCTGGCTAAAGATCCTCTTTGTTGATGCCGTTAAGCCTTTAGGATTGACGATTGTGCGATAATTATTTAAACAAAACCCGCTTACCCCTGCAAAACAGGGAAGGAAGGTGGTCATTATGTTTTGTTCGGATTGCGGCTCCATTTTAAGGCCTAAGGAGAAAGGCGGAAAGAAGATTTTGTATTGCAGCTGTGGATTCACCAAAGAGATGGAATCTGAAAGCAAGACGGAAATTAAGGAACAGGTCAAATCAGTCAAGAAGATCGAAGTCATTGAGAATGTAGAAACTCATCCTAAGATCAAGATCAAGTGTGAGAAATGCAACAATAATGTAGCTTATTACTGGACTTCTCAAACGCGAGGTGCCGATGAACCGGAAACACGGTTCTTTAAGTGCGCAAAATGCAGCTATACCTGGAGGGAATATGCATAATCTCCTTAAGCCTTATTTGAGGTAGATGCATGAATCCAAAGGATATGTATCAGGAATTATCTCAAGATCAATTATTTAAAGATTGGCAGAAGCAGAATAAGAACAGCTATCTCTCCCATTTTTTTGTGCAGATGACGGCAGCTATGGATGAATTATCTTCCTGGCAAGTGGGCTTTTTTGATAAGGATAGCCAAAAGATAACTATTTTTGAGCAAGGAAATAAGGGGTTTATCATCCAGCCAGCTGCAGATGTTTTTAAGAAAGATGAAGATGTCGTGGAAGCTCTGTCCATGAAGCAAGTGAAAATTAGCCTTGAAGAAGCGAAGACGAAAGGCAAAGAAGAATTGGCCCAGGTATTTCCCAATGAACAGATGGGCGATGGATTTCTGATCTTACAAGTATTTAATCATCAGCCGGTCTGGAATTTTACATTTATCACCAAGACGATCAAGTTTGCCAATGTCAAGATCTCGGCCAGTTCTGGAAAAGCAGTTGATACGCAGACCGTTGATCTGGTGCAGAAGTAGACGGGTTCTTATTTTCATCTGATCAATGTACGTATTTAGTTCGGTTGAAAATTATGGCAAGGTCAAGAGGTAAAATCCATTAAGGACTTCGTAAGATAAGTCTAGTTGCCTGACTTTTAGCTTAAAATCGATAGTAAATCATTGCTTTACACATAAAGTCAGGATGGATTTTACGACCTGCCATTATTTTCTTTTATCGAACTAAATACGTACTGATCAATGAGAGGATGATAGATAGTGACAGATGCTTCTAGATAGATATAGATGACTAAAAACCATCCATCATAAAGCAATAAATTGAATAGTAGTTAAATGAAATGTTTTTTGCAGAGTAGTATCGGCTTCAAGAATATATGTTCGATGGTACAAGAATTTATATAGGTCGTGCGTTTCTTTTCTTTGTTGATAGATGTTTGTGTGATTCCCGGGATTACACATTCTTTTTAAAAAGAGGTGATTTTTTTCCCATGAGCAATAAAGTATCGTATAAAGCGCAGCAGCAGTGCAAGAAGCTAGATTCTTTTTTTCCAGCAGAACTACCAGTGGAAGAAGAAAAACCACCGGTGGTATAATTTAGGTATCTTTGAGAGGATGTGTAGGGAGTATTTTTTGGTTATATGAAGTATTTTTGGTTACAGTAAATCCTTCTTGATCAGCTTATAGATCTCCTCATGGATCTCTTTGATCGGCTTCGGTTTGCTATCTTCAAAACAGATCAGCTTCACCCATTTCTCTACAAAATCATGATCTAAGCAGAATAAGTAAGCTCTCTCCGCATTCTGCAGATGGAGGAGGTCATCTTCATGGATGTCTCTTTTTTTTCCACCGATATACGCACGAGTGCCTTTCTTATCAACAAGCTGCTGAGAGATATTCGCAGGCATATGTAAAAAAATAGTTAAATCTGGTTTAGGAATGCCAAGGATGGTGTATTCAAGATCATTGATCCAATCTAAAAAATCTTTCATCTCCTGCTTTTCCTGTAACTTTCCAAGCTGATGACCTTTATTGGCAGAGACGTAACGGTTGGAGATGACGATATTTCCTTCATCAAGCCATGTTTTTATCTTCTCTTTGGCAGCATATCTATCTAAAGCATAAAATAACGATGCCTGTTTTGGCTTCACTTGCTGTGATGTGCCAAATTCACCCCGAAGATATTTTTCTACAAAGACCGCAGACCATTGGCCATATTGAGGAAAATCAGCTACCTTTACTTGATATCCTTCTTTAGTAAGCCTTTCAGCAAGAAGCCTGGTTTGTGTTGCTTTCCCTGATCCATCCGTACCTTCTACAACGATAAATTTTCCTGACATTGTATTTCTTGTCCTTTATATGGTTTCTTGTTTTTTTATTTCTTGCCTTTTGTGTGTTATTTCTTTTGTCCTTTATATTGTTTTTTTTGTCCTTTGTTATCCTCAGCCGTTAAAATACATAAATTTATCCTTTTCAACAGACAAAACTATATAAAGCTACGGCAGATTATTAGGTCATGAATAAGGTCAGGAATATGGTTATGAATAAGGTCATCTGTCTTGTGGGAATGTGTGGGGCAGGGAAATCTGTCGTTTCTGATGAATTGGTCAAGCGAGGCTATCACTATCTACGTTTTGGCCAGATCACCATTGACATTATCCGAGGCAAAGGACTAGAGATCAATGAAGAGAATGAAAAAAAAGTTCGTGAAGGGTTAAGGGCAGAGCAGGGCATGGGAGCATATGCTACTCTTAATCTGCCGAAAATAGAGAAGCTGTTAAACAAAGGAAACGTTGTTGCAGATGGGCTTTATTCTTGGACAGAGTATAAGATCCTGAAGAAGCATTTTGGGGATAGGATGAAAGTGATTGCCGTTGTAGCGCCTCCCGCATTGCGATATGAACGGCTGGTCAATCGTCCGTTAGATGCCACAGGGAAGAATAGGCCATTGTCAAAAGATCAGGCAGAAAAAAGGGATTATGCAGAAATTGAGAACATCGAAAAAGCTGGGCCGATAGCCATGGCCGATCATTATATTTTGAATACAGGAAGTTTGGAGGGTTTACAACAGCAAATCGCTCAGTGTGTAAAGCACCTTCTGAATTAACGAATATCGTTTTTCGATTATACTTATCTCATTCTCATAATCATTTTAAAGAGTGCAGGGCTATGGAGAGATAGAGAGAGCGGGAAAAAGAAGATAGAGAAATGGAGAAAAGAACGGAAAGAGAGGGAAACTATGATTATCGGCTTAATCAATGACAATGGAAAAGTAAGAAATTTGCTGAGAGACATGAATTTTTATCACATCCTAACCGTAGAAGAAGTGCAGGATGGGGAAAACCATATTGTAGAGCTGAATACAAATAATATTCAGCAGTTTCAGAACAGGAAGGACTTATTGATCGTCCGAGTGGGGCAGAAGATGCCCAAAGATGGCTTTGAAAAGATGGCAGATGTGGTCATTCTGCCGGAAGGGGATATGAAAGAGAAAGTAGAGAAGGTTGTTGCTGACCATCTTTATCAACTGCAGGATGAACGACCAGACTGGGATCATTATTTTATGAATATCGCAGAACAAGTGAAGATGAGATGTACCTGCATGTCTTCGAAGAAGGGAGCAGTTATCGTCAAAGAGAAGATGATCATCTCTACAGGATATAATGGCACGCCGAAAGGCATCAAGCACTGCACTTTGGGGGGATGCCAAAGATGCACCTCCCGGCATTTAGGCAGATTAAAATCAGGGCAGTACACAGAACCTTGCATCTGCAACCATTCTGAAGAAAATGCTATCGTCCAGGCAGCATATAACGGGGCTTCAACAAAAGGAGCTATTATGTATACCACTTATACGCCATGCACGATGTGTGCCAAGATGATCATCAATGCAGGGATAACAGAAGTGATGGCTAGGGTGAATTATCCTGATCCCGTTGGGCAGAGATTGTTTAAAGAGGCAGGAGTGAAGCTGACGATACTTTGAACTACGTGTATGAATGAAGATTCTTTGAAGGTATTTGCTATAAGTTTATATATTTCAGATGACAATGTGTTTCCTATGGAAAGGCAAGTCAGCGATAGAAATATTCTTGATCAATTCTGCGAAGAGTTTTGTGAGATTGTAGAAAAATATTGCAAATACATCATCGTTTCAGGATTTTTAGTCATCGCTTCTGGCAGAACACGCGGAACAGAAGATATTGACATGATTATTGAAAGAATTCCGCTAGATAAGTTCGTTAAACTATTTAGAGAATTAGATGTGAAAGGGTTTGAATGTATGCAGTCACCTCAACCGGAAGAGGTTTATGAGTATCTCCTAGACAATACTTCCATCCGTTTTACTCGCAAGGGTGAGCATCTTCCTGAAATGGAAATGAAATTTGCCAAGGATGAATTAGACCTATTTCAATTAGGACAGAGAGTGAAGCTGGAATTGACTGGCCTGGATGTATGGTTTGGAAATATTAACATGAATATTGCCTTTAAGGAAGAATATTTAAAGAGTATAAAAGATTTAGAAGATGCTAAATATCTCCGTCTAGTCTATAAGGAGATGGTTGATGAAGAAGAGATCAATACCATTAAAAAAATGATCAAAAAAATACGGCTATGAGAACATCACATCAAGATCAGATAGAACGTTGGGCAGAATTTGTCAGAAATAATCCTCATACCTGGAAGAAGTACCATACTCCTTTTATCAATGCTCTTTTTGCGAAGCACAAGGAAGTTTTAGAAAGGCTAAGGAAGACTCCAAACGGTGAAGAGAAGATCAAAGAGATGTTTGGGTTACGATAGGAATGAGATTACTTTATCCCTGCTCTTCTGCCCCGATTTGATAACCACCCGATAGCCTTGTTTCTTAAAGAATTTGATGACGGCCTTATTGGCCTTATCTTTCTCCGGCGGCTCTTTGATGTAGAGCTTGTCGCCTTCTAACCGTGTGGCTTTAGCATTGGGGATGACTTTTATGTGCAATGTTTTCATTTGAAGAAAGGAAAGGTTTTTTCAATGAACTGTTCAAGATAATCTAATTCTCGGGCTTGCTCGTAAAGAAGCTCCATGTTGATTTCCCCATACTCGTGAGCAAGAATATTTCTTAATCCAACGAGATTTTTCATTTTTTTAGATAGCGGAAGAGAAATTATCTTTTCTTTCAGTAGGATTTCAAAAACATGGCGATAGCTTGATGGCACCCCCAGATGTTTGATAGTGATGATTTCTGTTCCGATATCAATACAAGCAGTAACGAGATTCATCATGATCATTGAAACGCTATACTGCTTTTCCTTGCTCTGGAGGAACTCTTCTTCATCAGGAAGAATTTCATCTAGATCTTGGAGGTATCGTCCTACTTTATCAAATAGCGTTATCTTTTTCATGAGTGCCTCTTTTTTAACGCTTGCTGATATTTATCATAAACCCTTCTGAAATCCTGGAATTCGCGGAACGATGTAACAAACTTTTTTTGGATGAATTTGTTGTCCTTCACAAACAGAGGCTTGCCCTTGAAGACTTCCGGCTTGATATAGGCAGGAAGATGATCAAAGAGGCTTATATCTAATGTATCAGTGCCAGAAGAATAGATGTGGAGAAGCTTCTTTTTATCGCTGTTCTTCGTAAAGACACACCAGTCAATATCAGAGAGAGGTGTTTGCTTCTTCGTCCCATGCGAGCCAAACTGGTAGACAGCAAGAACGTTCTTATCCCGCTTTAAAGTGGCTAATGTTTCCTTGAGCATTTATTTAGGAAGAGTTGGTGGTTTATAAGATTTACTTTCTAAATAAGGTAGGATGATTATTTAGGGATGATAGGCTCTGATCAGAACAACTGTCATAAAGAGAAACAAAAAGCTATACTGCCGCTATCAGATTCTTAACGCTCACTTCTGTCAGTGATTCAAGAGGGATCCTTTTACTTACATATAGTAACTCTATTCCCAGAATATTCCCTTTCTTGTCTACATCAATAATAGTAAAATCATCTATCTTCTTATTTTTAGCGAATTCCCCTTTACGAAATTCAATATACATCGCATCCGCCTGCTTATCGTAGCTTATTTCCATGAGGTAAATACATACATCCTTAACCATGCCAAGAGAGCTATAGAAAGGACAAAAGAGATGACGGTTGAGGGGATGAGTTTCTGGATGCCGAGGGAGATAAAGGTGATGATGATAATTGTTGCTAACGACAAGCCTAAGACAGTAAAGAACTGTTTCAGATACTTCTTTATTTTTATATAAGCGTCACCGATGGAAAACCAGACTTTATTTGTCTGAGCGAAATGCTGGTAGGTGAAGAAAACAAAAAAGAGGAAGCCTATGCCAAAGAAGAGATTGATGATATTTCCAAACAGAAGATTGATCGCTTCTAAAGAATCATAAAATCTTGCCCCCAGAACAATGACTGTTAAGCGCTGGAAGAGCATACGTAAAATGATGCTTATTATCCCTGCTGCAAGAAGATAGACCGTTCCCGTCAATACGATAGCAAGGTTTAAGCTGTTCCATTTCCAGTACTTTGTTTTTTTGTTGAGAAGGTAATCCCAGATTAGTTTTTGGCTTAATGAATATAACAGGAAGATGCCGACGATCAGGAAAAGGGCGATGAAAAAGGTAGAATACATCACCGTCTTCATCTGTTCTGCCAACGCTAACAACTGTTCCGGCGGCAGATTGGTTAACATTGTCTGAAATTCTTCCAGAGTCTTCCCTTGAGTGAATTGGGCCATCATGTTTTTGATAAGATTTCCCGCATAGCTAAAACTGCCAAAAGCTATGCCCCAGAAGAGAAAATCAATGAGGAATGTATATACAAATTCTTTCTGCTGGAATGATCTTAAGTATTGTGGGATTACCATTCTGAATCACCTTGTTTATTTATCATAATAATCTTATCCCCTTTTTATGCTCTTTTATTTGTCAACATTCCAAAAATCATGACTATTCTAAGCAGACTATTTTTCATTGTTTACTCCTGTTCATCTGCTCTTGATAGATTATTTTAATGCTTTCTTTTAATTTAGGAATGTCCCTCATTACAACATCCCATACTTTTTCTAAATTTACGCCAAAATATCCATGAATTAAAACATCCCTCGTCCCAGCAATAACTTTCCAATCAATGGAAGGATGATTTTTTTTTAGAGATGGAGAAATGTTCTTGACTGCTTCTCCGATAACTTCTAACCTCCTTAACGTAGCATCATGAAGGTTCCTGTCTTCCAAAAAATCTTTTTTAGATTTATCTCTGGTGCTAGCCCCAATTAAATTCACCTGTTCAATGATATCCTCCAAAAAAACAAGGTCATCTCTTTTCATAAAATTCTAACCTCATCCTTAAGAATATTTTCTCTTAGCCTTGGTTTCAGAGCGCTATACTCCACTAAATCAACTTTCTTTCCTAAAATTTTCTCCGCTTCCAGCTTAATTCCTACAAATCCAAATAAACTCACCGTTTTCCTTGTCTTCACTAAGATATCAATATCGCTTCCCTTCTTCTGCTCTCCTCGGGCATAACTGCCAAATATTCCGGCTCTGAGCACTCCGTGTTTCTTTAATACGGGCAATATTTTCCTCTTAATAATAGTTAAATCATTATTCATTATAGGTAGTAATATTCAGCCTCTTTTAAGATTTTTGTATTGTAAAGCATATCTGTTTTGGAACAGCAAAAAAATACCCCTCACCATTCTGTCCTTTCTACGTTGCTAGTTGTTCTGGACTGCTGTTCCTGCTGTTGAGACTCTTCTTCGTAGTCTTCATCTAAGTATTCCCACGTCACGGTTCCTCTTTCAGTGACTTCTACGTCCATACAGACATCTTTGACGTTGGTAAACCCAGCGATGGCATCATAACTGTTCGGTCCCTGATCATTAAACTGGACGGTTGACGGCGGCGATTTCCACTTGATACAAGCTTCATTGTATATTGCTTCGGAATACTTGATGATATAATCCCCGTCCCTGTCGCCGTTCCTTAATTCGATAGGTGATTGGATGTTTCCGGCAAAGCGGTAAAGGGGTAAATTGTCTTGCTCATTATAATTTATGCCTTCAGCAGTATTCTTATCTAAAAAGACATTGAAGGAAACAGCAACACCAGTCGTTTCGTCAATCAAAGGAGTTTGAGATACATCCTGAGGGGCAGATACGGCCCAGCTGATCTTATAGAGATAACCTAAGGCGGGAGTTCTATCATCAGGGAATTGGTCGTTGTTTGCATCTAGGTAACATAGTCCTTCACTGCATACCTGTCCTTCATTACAATAGAATTCTTCAGTATCTGCCTTTTTGGTGCAGAAGACAGGCTGTTTCTCTTTTGTTCTTTCCGCTTCGATCTTAGCGACAGCTTGATACTGCCCGGTAGGAGTTTTGATGATGGCCATACCTTCCGGCTGGATGTCAAATTCTGCTTCACAGATAGCCGAAGCAAAGAACTGCTCACCTAAGAGCGGGGCAAAGATACGGTCTAGCTCTGAGGGTTTAACAATTAGACCAAAATCTTCTCCAAAGATCAAATTAGATAAAGCAGGATAGGTTCGGACACTGCCTAAGGCACCTTGGATAGCGCCGAAGATTTCAGCGAAAGAAGTTTTTTCTCTATCTATACTATTTAGTATTGCTGCAGATTTAGCTTTATCATCTACCCCTCCTTTTTCAAACTCTCCTGCCTCTTTTTGAGCTGCTATTAGGGCTGCTTCAGCTTGTGTTAGTGTTGCTGCTGCTGCTGCTTTCTCTTCATCACTTCCTGCACTAGCTGCAGCTACTGCTTCTCTTGCTTCTGCTACTTTTTTCTCTGCTTCACTTCTTGCCTCAAAAGCCTGCCTTACCTGTGTTAGTGTTACCTCTGGCTTATTAGCCACTGCCGCTGCGCAAGAGTAATCACCATTTGAACAAGTTTCTGTTCTGCCGTTATAATTATATTGTGTACTGCCATCTTCCAGATAAAGAACACTTAACGTATGACCCTCCACCTGAATCTCTCTCCCGATAACTCTATTATTCTTCAAATCCTGCAGTAAAGTTACCCCATTACCTTCATCGTTTTTCAAGGCGAGTGGGTTTTCGTCACCATCATAAATGACTGTTCCGGTCAATCCTTCCACTTCGATCTGCGCAACTTGACCATCACTATTCAACGACTTTCTCGTAGTGGTATCAATAAAAGATTCCTCTTTATACACTAAAGTGCCGGCGATGATATTATCTTCAGTATCTCTTTTGATACCTTCTCCTTCAAGAGACGCAATCTCTTTCGTTTTTGCTTCATCTTCATATAAGGTAACTTTTTTATTATTCAGCAAGCTATTAATATCTTCTTGCTTTATGAAATATGTTTCATCTGGTTCATCACCAACAACGGGAACAGACACTTCTCCGGCAGCAATCTGTTCCTTACTCTGGGAGAAAACAGTTGCTGTGCCTAAAGCAACACGACGGCGATTGATGGATGAAGCAAGATTTATTGAGCCGGGAACTTGTACTGATGGACCGCTGACTTCAATGAGAGTAAAACCGTTATCGTTATGCTTCATTACAATATTACTCTCAGGACCAAGATTAATATTATCTTTAGTCACCCAATCTATCGTCTTACTGTCTTTAACTAAGTCGTATATCTCTTTTGGAACTCTGCCTTGGAACTCTGCTTTTGTGATGGCATTGATTTTAGCTTTGTCAGTTGTTTGTACTTCTTTCCATTTGCCATCTGCCTGTTGTTCATAAGCTCTGAAATCCTTTCTTTCACCATTTTCACCCCAAATATTATCCTCAACGACGTACGTTGTTGCACCCTCTGCTGACAGGATTTTCATCGTTCCTGCTTGTAATTGCTCTTCGAGTTGGGAAGTGGTAGGATTGGTGCCAAGCCCTGCAATAGCCTGTGGAGGCGGTGATTTGGATAATTCGACTAACTTTGTTCGCAACGTCGCCCCTTCTGCTTCAGGAACAGCAGTAATAGCACGTGCTAAAACATCTGTAGCAGCTTCTTTGTATCCTGAAGCAGCTTTTTCGTTTCCATTAGCAGCCTCTTCCTTTCCCGCAGCAATATAATTGTCTGCGGCAAGTTCAGCAAAGAATATCTTGTCTGCATCTGTTGGAGCGATGGCGGCGGCATAAGAGGCATAATCAGCTGCATCTTCAGGAGTATCTGCAAGTTCTATGGCATGTGTATAATATTCTACTGCTTTTGCAGGGTTAGTTTCTTCTAAGTAGGAAGCGGCAAGGAAGTAGTTACGAGATGCTTGAGTAGAGTCAGTGGGTGGAGGGAGACTTTTTGCTTTTAGTAAAGCGTCAGTAAAAGGCTTAGCATTACCAACATTTATTTCTCTCTTTAAATCTGCGTGTATAGCATTGGACACTTTTCCCCCAACCCTATCATAAAAGAAACCATCTGTTCCAACAAAAATATGTTCTCTTCCTTCAACTGAAGCAGCGGTTATACCCTCAGTGGTAATAATACTCTCTGGAACTTGATTTAACCCTGGTCCTAAGGGAACCCTAAAAGGAGTATCCACCATGATGTAACCATCTCTACTAAAAATAGAAGGGTTATAAATATCTAATGCTTCAATAAAGTTACGAGCATCATCACAATCATACCCATTAGCACAAGATAAACTTAAAAGGGTATTATCATAATCAAGAGGGGTTTTAATAGTGTCTTTTTTTATTCTAAGTTCATCACTATACTTAACAGTAACCTGCGGCGGACCATTAACAGCCTCTTCTGCCAGTTCAGCATACGCCTGTGACAATTCAGGATTAGTGATACCTGTAACAGTATTTGGATTTTTTTCAGTGGTAATAGCTGTTTTAGCAGCAGTTATTCTTTCGCTAGAAGCTCCTTCCAAAGCTTCAATTTTATCAGTAACAGCAGCAGGAGCAAGGTCTCCACTTGAACAGCCATTACATGTCACAAGCACTCTTCCATTATCAAGAGTGTGAATAATATAGGTTTTACCACTCTCACTAACCGTTTCTCTCGATGCAACACCGCTTGTTGGAGCGCTGCTTGAAATTGGAATTAATGTTGGATTACTTAACTGTTTAACAATAGGAGAAGTTAAAGCGCTACTGCCTAAAGTAGAATCAGTAACACTTTGTTGTCCTTTTGCATCATAAGAAAAAGTAGGATTTGGTACAAGGGTAGAAAATACAGGCTTCCCTTTATATGTTCCCAAATACACATGATCACTTATAATTTCTCCAACTTCATAAGACGGAACTGCTTTTATCTTCTCTACATCAGAGATATCTGCGGAAGTAGTACTCCCATATTCTTGAAACTGAAATGTTCCATCAGTTTTCTGAGTAAGAACACCTATTTTTCCATCTGATTCTACACTTTTACCTACCTTCACTGCCTGTACTGCCCAGTTCTCTGTTCCTGCTTGTGGAATTACAAGGTTATTGTCCTTATCATAATAATCATAAGACAACACTTTGTTACTTTTATCTTTAACCTCCCTGACAGATGTTCCATCATTCTTAAATGTGGATGTATGGGTATTCTCGCCGATCTTACTCCTAAGAATATTTTCCCCGCTGCCTTCTTTACGATATTCTGTTTCTTTTCCATTCTCATAACTATATGTTTCCTTAGTGTCTCCAGAATCAACAACTTTCTTTAACAGTACATTATTGTTAAATTCCTCGGTTGTTTTTGTAGCACCTACCAACGTTTCCTTCTTAATGACTTTTTCACTACCATCATATGTTTCGAGGATACTATCAGCACCATCTCGAGTATATTTTTGTAATATCTTTCCCTGATCGTTTTTTGTGATGATAATTTCCCCACTAGAAGTTGGTGTTGTTGTAACAACTAACTCATTATTTTTCTGTACGGTTGTAGATGCAAGAGTTGCATCCTGATTATAGGTTCTTTCCGTAATTTCTGCAGTTTGTAGATTTAGAGTAGTCATTTTAGTAATTTTCCCATTTTTTATAATGACTATTTCTTGATCTATTCCACCTGGACCTTTCGTAACCTCTGTAGCGGTATCACCTTGAGTAATGATCTCTTTGGTCACCGTTTCTCCATTAGCTGCTAATAGTTTTTCTGTTGTTCCACTAATATCACTCACTTTCTCTGATACTCTCTTCCCAGTAGCAGGATTATATTTTTGAGTAGTTATTCCAGTAACTATATTATCCCCTGTCACTACTTCTTCCTTTCTCCCCTGAGAATCATAATGTATAGTAACTGGGAGCTTGTTTGGCTCTGTTATCTTCTCTATATTTGGTATTCCATTTTTATAGTCAATAGTCCTTTCTCTGCTGTTAAAACTGTCAAGTGCGACTTCTTTGGTTGGTTTTTGGCTGTTAAAATCATAAGCAATAGTAGTTGTCGTAGTACCTTCTGTTACCTTCTTCCCTAAAATTTTAGTGCCAGCTAATGTATTAACCGTTATTTTTCCATTTTCAGTAAGCCTTTCTATCGTTTGTGAGCCATCAATTTCTAATTTTTTGACTTCTTCACCGCTCGCATCATCATAATATATTTCAGTTCTTTTAGCATTGTTCCCAGGAGTATCATAAGAAACTATATGGGAGACTCGTGCTTGTTTATAGGTTATCTTCTTAACTAGCTGATCAGCATTGTTAACAACATTGACCTGACCGCTATAATCACGTATATACTCCAGATGCTCATCGCTAAAGGTTCCTACGTCAATAGAACCATCATTAGTCTTTATTTTAGTTAAATCCCCATTTGCATTAAAATCTAATGTATAACCTGAACCTTCCTCAGTTCTTCTCACAACAGCATTACTTTGAATATGATATGTAATAGGGGAACCACTCCCAGAGGTAGCTTCAACAATATTCACACTTTTAGCTTGAAGCTGCACATTCTGGCTTACTGTAAGAGAACCTTGGTTATTTTCGGTAAAATAACTTATCCTGTCACCAGTTACTTGAACCCACTGGTTACCGCTCTTATAATACTTTGCTGGCGAACTTAATCCCTGTAACTGTTTATGCAACTGATCTCCCGACACTTCCCGATAATCCTTAACCAAATAGTTTACAACAATCTCCGTTTCACCCGCCCCTCCCGCCACATTCCCTCTGCCCCAGAAACATTGCCAGAAGCCGGAACAAGAAGCTTGAGCAGCGATGTTCTCTCGTGAACCGAAGAAGTCAGAAAAGAACGCCTGGGCTTTGCAGAAGAAGCCGCATTCATCAGCT
>DATDXI010000075.1:0-31985 GCA_035289385.1 Candidatus Nanoarchaeia archaeon
CATAAAATACTACTATCTAATGATAAATATGGAAAAGTTTATAAACATGGTCTAGAAACCCCTTTTTAGTGGTAATATGGTCGCAATTACAGAAGTTTTGTTTCGTCCAGCCCACAGACGGGATAAGGATGCAAGGAATATCATTGGACATGTAGTCCGTGACTTGGGGCGTGAACGGCTCGTGAGAAGAGGACCTCTTTCTATGGAACTTATTGGTTCAAGAGCAGAGATAGAGCGGGCCGTAGGAAGATATCTTATTGGACATACTACTAGTATGTTCACTTTATCTTATTCAGAGAGGGAAGAAGACTTGCCGTCAACTGCTTTGGAGCGAGCACAGCATGAAGCTGATGAGTATTCAGCAAGGCTTGGTGATGTGACTATAGAACGAGACACACTAATAGAGAAAGTCTTAGCAGTAGAAACTGATCTTGCCGATGCTCGACAACTTTATGATTTTTCTGAAGGAACAGTTAAGAATCTTAGACGAGAAGTAGATGAAGCTCTTGCCTTGCTTGTTACATATCAAGAAAAGGCTCAAACTCTGGAGATGGATGTAACTACTGCCAGACAAGGCATGGTTCCAGCTGCTCTCATGGTAGAAACACAGAAAGCCTACGATGCCCTGCTGGAAGCGTTGGATAGAGCAGGAGTAAATATTCATGTTGCTGCCGACACTGGCCTTCGCGTTGTTTCCTCAAAATCATTGGATGAAGTATTGACCGCTCGAGCCAGTGCAGAGCCAGATCCAAGATTAGGCGCTGAGATTGATGTTCTTCTAGGAACCGCTCGGACAGTCTATGAGCGTCTTCAAGCTCTGGAAGCAATTGAAACTCAGAAAAAATCTCAAGAGCCTGATCAACAGAGGATGGATGATCTACGGAGAATTCTCAAGTTACATCATGAAGATTTTCCAAAACCTCATGTTCCTTACGATCCTCAACAGCTTGATCCTCTTCATCAGCTTTTCCATGATGTTGAAGGTGCTGGAAAACTACGGAGCCAGCTCGTCGCTGAGGAAAGTCGGGCAAACCAACTGCAGGCAAGACTGCAGAGGTCAAGAGATGATTACAATGCGGTAAAGGGCCAACATGATACATTAAAAGACAAATATCAAGATGTGCAAGCTGAAGGAAGAAAACTTCGCCAAGAGCTGCAAGAGATTCAAGATAGTTCTCAACGACAAACAGTAGAAGTAGAACAGCTTCGCCAACAGCATCAAGCAGCGGCAAAACAACTTGGCGCTAAGGACGAGTATGTTTCACGCTTAGCTAGGCTTCTTCTAGGATTTAACGATGTCCTTACGCCAGATCCACAAGCAGAATGCCTAGATTCCCATTTGGGATATTTGTTAGGTGTCAGCAAAGAAGCAATTTCAGATGCTCTCTCTGATGTTCCTGTGGTTAAAAAATTACCTGGCCAAGGAGATCACAGCGTTAGGTCTTTCAAAGATGTAGAAGGACGTTTACCTTCCTTAATATCACGCTTGAGCTTAGGATCACAACGTAAAGAGGCTGGAGAATATGAAAGAGAAATACAGAGGATTTCTCAGAGAGCCAGGTCCTATTTTGCCGGAGCTCTTGATGAAGAATGGAGTCCTGAATTATGGACTGACGATACGTATGTTCATACCGGGCAAGTGAGTTTAGCTTTTAGAAGAACAGAGTCAGCAATAACTTATGCCCTCAGTGCTTCTAAGGTAGACCATCATGATGTGGCTGTTGGAAAGGCAGCGAAGTTCCGTTTTTTCCGCTGGGGAGACATTCGAAAAACAATGGAGTCTTTGCCAGACACTTATAGTTTGAGGCGACCACAGCGAGGGGGTATAGACCATTCTATGGTATTAGAATTAGAGAAGAGAAGTGCTGAAGCAGAGGAGTTGCGCCAACGCCTCCAAGCCGTAGATGGAAGGTCGCTTACCGACAGATTGATCGACGTCTTCCGAGATATATATGCTCCTCAACTCCAAGCGGCAGTTAGTGAATATAACCGCATCTTCCCAGACGGTGTCTCTGAAAGCGTCAGCTCAGCTCTGATGAACGAACTAGGATATATTTTTGCTCATGTTGAAGGCGGACAGCGCACCTTTGCAGCTATCGATCAAGAATTGGGAAGGCCAGAGGTGACACTTGAAGAGATCGAAGCACGCCTGCAAGCTACTCAGATAGAATTCAGCCAGACTGCGTATGCCCAAGCTCATCTTAATAATTATGAGTTAGCTTCTGTTGGAAAAAGTGTTTTCATGTCAAAAACAAGTCTTACTCCATTAGAAGCTCGAGCGAAAGCGATTGTTGAGGAATGGGAAGACCAGCGCCAGGATCATTATACTCGCAAGAAGGACGCTGCTGCCTTATCTAAGTCAATCAACGATCTCCGTGAGCAATGGCAGCAAGTTCAAGGAGTGACGGCCGATGTGCGAAGAAACTTGCCACTAAAGGCTACGTTTGCTTCCTACGCACTTTCCATACAAAGGGATGATGGAAAAGATGATGAATACAGGCTGCGTTTCCTTATCCCTTCGACAGAACAAACTATTCACGAATCAGCAACCTTAACCTTCGTCAGCGACCTTATGGCTTCATTACGGCCAAGAGTGCAGTCAGGACATAGTCGAGTGGAAGGCGGACAGATTCGAGGATGCCATCACATTGATTTGGTCTATCCCTATGATGTTTCTGACAGGGTAGGGAAGATCATCGACAGAACAAGAAAAGATTTACAGAAAGGAGAACTCGCTAGACTGGGAGCGACGATAGAATTGCAATATTTGAATATGGGGGATCAACGATGAGTGGGCAAAAAACAGAAGCAAGAACAGTACAACAGATGCTGAGAGAAGGAGCATTATCTTTTGACCAATTAGTCAAATTAAATACTCAAGGTAATATGGATATGAGTAAAAAATATAGCCCTGCAGAGATTGCGGAGATGTTAGGATCAAGCATTGAGCCATTGACTCGTACTACCGTTACTTATGATGATGCAGTTCAGCATGGGGCAGACCACGTGGAAATAGTCTTGATGAGCTTGCCGGGAAGCGGGATTCAATATTTAACGACAATGGTTGGTGGGAAAGTTGTTCTCTCTCGGGATAGAGAAGGCCATCTTGACCTTTCTTCTCCGGTTCCTCTGGAAGATGTCTTGGATTATTATGCCCAAGCATCTCTTGGTTCTGCGCCACAGCCTTTTGGAGGAAAAAAGAAAAAAACACCAGTGCCTGGACCGGATGATAAAGGTGGCAAAAGAAAAGGGGACGATGGTTCTGATGATAATCCACCTCCTCCTAAACCCAGGCCTACAAAAGATCGCCCACAAGTTGTTGCGGATCCTTCCATCTCTCAGCTCTTCTATCAATATGGCAGGACAATAGCCTGTGCGGAAGGTGACCGATCAGCATTAGGTGATAGCAGCGTTCATTATCGAGGAAGAGATGCCTTGGAAGGAATAATTGATGATCCCGCTTTCTTAGATCAGGCAGATAGCCTCAATCTAGATGTGCAAGTCTTTTCCCTGGGTGCCTTTCTGAATACTGGGGATAACAAAACTAGGATCAGAAAAACTCAAAAACGGCTTAATGCAGCTATACAAGGAGATCCGGAAATACGTTCCATCGCTGGGATGTTGGTAGGGGAATACACATTATATGCGGATTATGTCCTCACTTTCCCTGATAATATTGATGATTTGGAGGATGTCGTAACGAGAGTAGAAACAGAACTAGCTTCTGCGGTGCCTGAAGTACGCTTATCTCCTTTTGCTATGGTGTATAAAGAAGAAAAGGGAAAGAGAGTAGGATTACGAATACCATTAACCATATCAGGATCACGTTCCTTAAAACACCATCTTGATACTATGGGAGTACCATACACTTTAGCATCTGAAGAACGAGCTTCCAAGAAAGTGGATAAGAAGCAGGCTGTGCTTCGTGCCCTCTGTGAAGATGTTTCCTCTGTCCGCTATCTTTATGAGCGGCTTACCACCGCCCGAGATGAAGTGGAGAGTACCACTATGGGTGAGCATTACCTGGCCGTCTTTAGAGATTTAGCTTTAGGGATCATCCGTGAAGTTTCGGTGTCAGGGCAGCTGATTACCGACGAAGAACGGAGCACTTATCACCAGACTACGAGAAAATGGACTCTCTTTGCGAGATCTGCAGATTTTACCATGGAGGAACCTTATATCCGTGACGTGATTGTTCCAGAGCTTAAACAAGATAGTGATCTTGACAGCAGAGATCGTGCCTTTACCATCACTGCCAGGTTGGGCAGGTTCATCGTCGATAGGAGAATGCTGCTAGGCTCTGCATCACTCAGCACCTACATTCGTGGTTTAACTATGAGGGGATTATTTGGAAAAGGGAGAGGAGATAAGGAACGGAAAGTTACGGGAACGACACAATTTACTGATGGATATGCCAATATCCTTGCCAATAGAGAGACGTATCATGGGCTCTTCATGCAGCATCTCAATGCTCTGGTGCAGTCAGGAGATGAAGGCAGTGTTGACAGAGAACCGTTAGCTACCCAAAAAGGCTGCGAAAGCTTTGGCAGAAGGGTTTATGATGCCATGCCGGGAAAAGCACAGAATAAATTTGCCAGACTGTCAGGAGATCAAGCTCCTCTCAGCAGGTCGGAGAGGTCAACGTATCTCAATAGGACTTTAGGACTGCTCACGAAGATGTATATTGATGATGTTGAAAGGAGTTTGCAGAAAGGCCATGATGGGAAATGACAGCAACAGAGATGCTAGCCAGGATGCTTCCAGAACTAGAGCTAGAAGCTCGCCTGAGGAGAGTTCTCGATAGGACTACTTTTTTTCCTGATGAAGATTTCTTGAGGCGTTTTCCTCACGGTCGGCAGTTGGTGGAATCTGCCGCTTCCTTTGGCGGAATTTCTGCAGTTTATGATCGCTTGGGACGAGATTACTTCCAGTCTCGGATTGTTCCTATCCCTTCTCCAGAACAGCGGCTAGCAGGGATAGAGATCGCTCTAGCAGGTAAAGAAGGGAGAAAAAGGTTTGAGCTGAGTGAGCCTGGAACAAGAAAAACCATAGGGGTGCTTTCTGCTATTCCTATCATTAATGAAGTTCTTCTTCCAGAGATGGGGTATGTTGGACAGCGCGTAAAGACGTTAGTATGTTCTCCAACATATGTTCTTCCTACTTGGATTCGAGAAGCAGAGCGCTTATTGAAGGATCCGCATATCGTCGTTTTGACACGGCAGAACCGGAGATATGCCTTAAAACAAGCAGCTCAGGATGATGTTGATCTTGTGTTGCTGGGCTATGAGTTGAGCCATCGCCGGACGGGAATAGATTTTCAAGATCCCGAAGTCATAGAAGATATGCAGGAGCGGAGTACTATTCTTAAAACGAGTGTGTTTAGTCCTGAAGCAGCATATGCTCTTCTTGAAAAAGTCATGCCTCCAGAAAAATTTGCTAAGTACGCCCACAAAAAAAAAAGTTTAGATGCTATCATTGAAAGGATTATCATTGAGGAAAAGAACACCGAGGCAGCAAGCATCGCTGGCGCGTTACAACAGAAAGTATTTACCGCAGATGGCCAGCCTTATTACGCTGTTTACGATGAGATCCATAATGTCATTGATCCAGACTCTGCTACAGCTATGGCTCTGTCCGGATTGTTTCGGGCGGCTACATGGGGTGCTCTTGTTACGGGTACGGCCGCCAGAAACCGCTTGTCAAATCTAGCATATATTGCTTATCTTGCAGGAAGAACATCTGAACCGGGAGATTTTTCGACGGTATTTCGCGATAATCCTAAAATCATCGGCTCCATGTTTGATCTGGATTCCAATGCCATCCGGAAGCTGAAAGATGTTGATGGCAATATTTCTGATCCAGAATATAAGGTGGTCGAATACAGCCTTTCCAGTAAGGAGATGGATATCTATGTAGCCATCACCAATTCTCCCATCTTTGAAGGAAAAGACCAATACTTATTACTTAATTATCTTTTAACAAACCCTGCAAAATTACTGCCAGATCATTTTCCCAGAAGCGATGCTCCAGATTCTCTTCGAGTAAAAGTAGAGCAATTCTTTGCGGAAAATCCCGAGTTTGCTAAGTATTGCCAAGATATTACTCCCAGCAAGCTGCGGGTGGTGAAAGGAGAGATAGAAAAAGCTGTTGCTGAAGGAAGAAAAGTTGTTGTTGCCTGTGAATTTTCCTCCAACTTGACAGAATTCTTAGAGAGAGAATTTGCAGATTATGGCTGTGTGCGGATCGATCAAACGGTCTCCGCGCAGATGAGATCACCTTCTCTTCCATCGTCCGAGATAGAACATCTTCGTAGCGTAGGGCTTTATGATGGGCAGCGCTTGCGCTGTGATCTTTCTTTAGCGGCACGTGTGGCGTTAAATATTGATACAAGATCTATCTACGAGCCATCAGAACGGCAATTGGCTCTCCTTGAATTTCAGACAAACCCTGATAAAAGCGTTCTGGTGACTACCTATGGGACGTTGCGTGAAGGGACAGATGTTCAAGAGGCAAGCGTCTTAGTAGAATATGAGAATACTACTGTCCCCTTTAAATTCTGGCAGATGTTAGCTCGCTTGCTCCGCTCTGGACAACAAGAAGTTGTTCGAGTCATTCAGCCGAGGGGTGTCCATACTTTAGAAGAGTCAAAATATGAATTTAGAAATTGGAAAGATTATGTTATCCGCCTGATCTTTGATGGAGACGATGCCACGCCAGAAGAGCTGGAAGCGTTTTTCACTGACCAGCAGGCGGAGAAGTCTGTCTACGTTGGCCATATGCTGAAGATGAACTCTCGGGCTACTGTTGCTTTAATGTTTAACTATCTGCGTGGAGCGGGAGTGGATCGGTTTGTGCAGGAGATGAGTGTCCATGACAACGCCTTATTTTTAGCAAAAAACTATAATTATCAATGGGCCTACAGCTATTCTGCCAATTGCGCTCGGCTGGTCAATGAGATAGTCCTTGGTTTAGAAAATAGGATAGGGAAAGGCTTTCAAGACATCATTGATGAAGGTGCTGGTCCCACCACCATAGCCAGAGTTTTAGATAGGGCAGAAGTAGCAAGGCGCGTAACAAGTCTAGATATCAATAAATTTCAATTAGATTATGGTATTGATGCATGTAAAGAAGCTGGTATTTCTAATGATATTTATGTTTTAGGGTCATACACAAATTTAAGAAATGTCATTCCTCTTGACCAGCATCTTAGCCAAAATGTTAGCCAACATGGTGACCAACAGATAGGGGTCTTTGATCCTCGTGAGGCATATCGAGAGGCGCGTAGCATTGACAATATCTCTCAAGATTTGGCTGTCTGCTCCTTAGCATTAGACTTTGCCACCGAAGAAGAGCGAAAATATTTTTTCCGAGAAAACAAGCGAGTTCTTCGGCTTGGCGGATATCTGATGATCGTTAACCCCACATCCAAGATTGACCCTTCCTGTCGTGAAGATTTCCTGCAGGACGTAGAAGTTTGCGGCTTCGAAGTTGACAGGACATTAACGGGAACGTACAAATCGCGGCATACTCTTAACGTTGATACGGGAGAAGCGCAAAAGGTAGGCTTTGAAGCTTATGTTGTCGTCGCTCGCAAGATTGATGATGTGGAGATAACCTTTGGCCAAGGAAGAACCTATTTCAGGATGATGCAGGGTTATACTATCTCTGATGGCGGCAGGAACAGAGATGATATCGAGAAAGCTATCCGAGAGGGAAAAGGGAGAAGGTATGAATGTAAAGACTTTTACAATGCCGATACGGGAGTCGATCCAAAAGCGCTGGACCATGCTGGCATTAATCCTCCACTTCACCCTGATCTGGGAAGAGAAATTGTCGATGCCATCGCTCAAACACCTACCGATGAGTTAGAAAGACTGGCTAAAGCGTTAGATGCATTATGATGGTGATAAAGATATGGTAATGATTAATTATGCTCAACAAGCAACAGAATTGGCTGATGTTCTCTGCCAAAGATATGCCTCGGAGAGACATAGCGAGCGCTTTACCTTATGGGACCATGCTTTCTGCTGGGATGGTGAAGCGTTAGTTTCTGAAGAAAGGATTATTCATCCTTATAGAAATCTTGTTCCCCAACTTTTTGCCAGATCATCTCGAGAGCTCGTGAAGCCGGATATTTTAGTCCCTAAAGCTTCTTCGCTCCAGCGGCATTTTTCATTGCTAGCATTAGCTAACCGGGATATGGTTGAAGAAGAATATCAAGCTCTCCTCACGGAAGGGGGCTATCATGATATCTCTGGAGTTTTAGACCTTGTTTCTGATCGGCGTCTGACTCAAGAAGCTTTTCATCATTATCTCCAGTTGAAAACATCTGGTGCTCTTGATGAGAAAGTAGATGTGCTTGATTTTTTACTGAGATATGACTTGCAAAAAGGAGAGCTAACAACATCTACCAGGCATCCTAAAGGTACATATATCTATTTGACGACAAGATTAGTCTATCGCTATGGGGAAGAAAGATTGGAAGAAGGAATGTTTACGTTGGCAAATGGTGGCCTTTCCGATGCTGTTCAGAAGCTTCATGCTCAGGCCAAGGTAGAAAATAAAAAAGTATCCGTCGATCGATCTGTCGTAGCATTATATGAAAAATATGCCTTTGGCAATGGGTCCAGTCTGGAGAAGCCAACAACGAGGACAAGAGTAGCTATCGAAGGGCGGAGAAAAGTACGGCTGCGGGGAAATTCTGTGAGCATCAATTGGGCCGTTCTTGCGGAAGCGCGCCAGAGGAGAGCGATGACCTATCAGGCCTTTGAGCCAGCGGATGTTTTGCTAGCCAGAGCAGCAGCGCAATTACGAGAGAAATATTTAAATAAATTGAAGGAAAATGACCTAAATATTGCGGTTGTTCTTGGTGACATAGACCAAGAATTGCAGCTTGCAAGCTCTGCGGTTGAAAAAAGAGTTCTGGAGGATGTTCGAGCAAAGTTTGAGCTGGTAGGGCGTTTTGATGGCTTTGACAGCATCAATCATCATATGCCGGTAACGATCATCAGAAAAGATCGTGGTAAGGTTGATCGTGACAAGGAAGATGGTGGCGAGGAATAAAAAATACGAATACTATTCATGAAGGGGAGGAAAAAACAATGGAAACAAGTGAAGATCGGAGGAAAAAAATATTAGGGCCGGTAAGTAGGGCCCTGCAACAGGGAGCAGAACGAGCAGGTTTTACTATGGGTGGGGATTTAGAGGGCGTATTGCGGAGACTACAAGATGGTGACGTTGCTGCTTTGACAATTTTTCCTAAAGAGCTTCGAGCGGCAGTTGGTCAGGAGATTGCTTTAGAGATTGAAGCGAGGTATGCTCCTTCAACAGATCTTGGCGTTGCTGTTACTGCTTTTAAGAGTGGAAAATTTGAAGATGCTATTCGCTTATTAGGAGAGGGATTAAGAGCAGGATATGTCGAAGCAAGTACTGTCTCTCCCAGTGGAGCATTATACGGACAAGCATTTTTTGCACGCCCAAGAGGAGAAGTGTCTCAACATCTTTGTGGCAGTGTACTAGCATATGCTCCTACAGTAATTGAAGCCATGGCTGGACTAGTTACTCATACTGCTGCGTATAAAGCTTCGGAGAAAGACCGTGCTATCGCTTCTGCAGAGCCAGGTACGGTAGGAGTATGGACCGCCCAAGGCAATGCTATTTTAATCATCAGCGCTCACGAGCCAGGGAAGGAAGGAACGGTGGCTGTGTGGGGTATGCGCAGTTCAGCCGGACAACTGGGTATGGGTGCGGTAGGCCAGGAACTTGACATCCGCTCGTATGAAGGGATGGTTATTGGACGAGACGCACCATTGCAAGTCATGCCCAGAAATCTATCCGTTGACACAGTTGGCGCATTGACGGTTGGAAAAGAGGCAAACGCCAAAGGAGCAACAGACGTTTACCGACTGAGCAGATAATTATCTGTTTTTCTTTGTTTTTATTTTCTTACTTTTTTTAATTTTTCTTTAATGCTTCTTATTTTTTTACATTCTTTATTATCACCATTACTGTATTTCAACCAATCTCTTAGAAGCAGTTGTCAAAACTGTCACTTTTCCATTGAATACTAACGTATCTTCAATCCTCAGCCCAAACTTGTTTGGGAAATATACTCCTGGCTCAATGGTAAAAACATGACCCTGCTGAACAGTTGCATTGGTGTATACTGGTGTTTCATGAATATCTATTCCTACTCCGTGACCTAGACCATGGATAAAATATTTAGCATCTTTTCCCAGCATTTTTCTTGCCAGATGGTCCAGCTCTTTGTAGAGCTTGTTTTCTCGAACGTCGTTGATGCATTGCTCCTGGACGGAGAGAAGCTGGGCATAAGATGATAATTCTGAGGGAGATGCTTTTCCTAAATAAATAACTCGGCTCATATCGGCACAATAATTCTTCCATCGTGCTCCAAAGTCCAGCTGAAGAAACCCTTTCTTGAGCAAGCTATTTGATGTGACATGATGGGGGATGGAGCTGTTCACGTCACTTCCCACGATCGTCGGAAAAGCCAGTTGCGCACCAGCATTCTTCATATATTTTTCTAGGAATAGTGCGACGTCTTGTTCCGTCTTCAATGTTCTTTTTGGCAATTCTTTTACGAGAGCAGCAAACGCTTCAGACGTTATGGTACAAGCTTTCTCCGTATATTCTATCTCTTTTGCTGTTTTGATGGTCCGTAAATAAGTAATTGTTTCTCCAACATCTTTCCATGCTGCCTTTGGAAAGATCTGCTGCAGCTTTTCCAGCTGCTGTACGGATAACGATCCTTTATTGATGCCAATGGTCTTGTATGAAGAATTCTTTATTTCTTTCTCCCATTCTTTGCTCAGATTCTTATTTCGAATTCCCGTCACGTGCGGTGGAAGATCAAGTTTGCTTAAGTAGAGATCCGCCGTTCTTGGCGTTATAACCATGATGGCATGAGAAGGGACCATCCTAGAAAAATAGGTGATATGAGTATCGGGATGAAAGAGGATTGCTGCGTCGATCTTCTCTTTGCTCAAGAATGATTGGAACTGGCGCAGCTTCATGGTCCTTAGGAAGATCACATCGGTTAAAAATGTTTCTAGGAACGATCTCTGTTCCTATGAACACTACTTATCTTCTTACTGAGCTTTATTATTGATGCTTAATAGTTGATGAAGCCAGCACCAGCCAAAGAAACTTTCTGCCAAGGCGATCCAGCCTACCACCAGAATGATAGTGTTCAGCCACCCAAAGCTGTATTGCGGCGCCCACGGACCTAGCCACCAAAAGGCTAATGCAAACCTTAATACCCTATCAATTTTTCCGAGATTTTGTCTTACCATTTGCCACCTCTTCATGAGTCTTTGTAACATAATGGATACCTGTGATGATAGAAACGATTGCTAGAACACTTACCCCTAAGCCACCACCATAGGACATCATGTTATATCCCCCGTAATATCCCATCATCCCCATCATGCCAGTGTATCCTATCCTTCCCGCCGGGAGAAGAGCAAGCGCTCCACCGACAATTTGAATCCAACCTAATGTCTTATGATCCATCTTCTTCACCTCAATGTTAATATTATAGGGAATAGTATTCTTGCTTATATATTTTCTTGTTCGTAGAAATCACTTTTCATCAATCATTTCTTCTTATTCCACAGCTGGGTTAAGAAACCCTGCTTATTCCACTGATGTTGCTGCTGATTATCTTGGCTTGCATAACGCACATCCGCTACAGAATAATAAGCCTGAGCATCGCATTCTTTTGTGATATCTAATAAATCTTTGACCTTATGTCTCTCACAAACGACGAAAAGAACTTTTACTTTTCCATCACTACCTTTGGAATCAGTGCAAGTGATGGTATGCTCGCTCTTCTGCAATTTTTCTAGCAATTTCTTATTCTTTCCTTTTGTTATTATTCTGATCATCACTTTGCCGATGGACATCTTGCTTTCGATGTACACTCCCACATAATTTCCGGCAGCGAAGCCCAGAGCATAGGCTACAAAGGCCAGAGGATTGGTTAAGTTGAGCATGATTTGCCGGATAGCTAATAACCATATGCAAATCTCAAAGAAAGCAAGAAAGGCTGCCCAGCCTTTGAAGCCTTTTGAAATAAAAATGACTCGTATCGTTCCTAAGGAAACATCACAGATCCTGGCTAAGAAGATCAATATCGGCAGAACAATCCAGCCAAAGGTCCAGCTGCTCAAAAATCCCATCACCATGGGTGCCTTCATAATATGGGGGTATATAAACATTTATTTTTCAGGTAAAAAGTAGTAAAAAAGAAGTAAAATATCTTAAAAATATGCTTAAATGAAGCTTTGCCGTAAAAAACCAAAGAGTTTAAAAACCTTAAAAATAAGCTTAACCCTATGAAAAAAGAGGTTTTAGCCAATGGAATGACCGTCATCTATGAAAAGACCAACACTCGATCTGTTGTAGTCCAAGTGATGGTAAAAACCGGCAGCAATCAAGAGAATGCTCAAGAAAGAGGGATATCTCATTTTTTAGAGCATCTCCTGTTTGAAGGTACAGCACATAGGCAAAATAATAAGGCTATCTCCCAGGAAATTGAGCAGATTGGCGGAGACATCAATGCTTATACCTCTAACGAAAGAACATGTTTTTACGTAAAAGTTCTGGGAAAGCACTATCATAAAGCTGTAGAAATTCTCGCAGATATCCTTCAAAATCCATTGTTTAGGGAAGAAGATATCCGCCGGGAGAAGAATGTTGTCCTAAAGGAAATAGATATGGTTCTTGACGAGCCAAGGTTTTATCAGTGGATCTTACTGCAAAAAAATCTGTTCAAGAAACATCCCTGCAGATATCCCACCTACGGCAACAAAGAAGATATCCGCCAGCTTACCCGGCAGAAGATTGTGGATTTTTTCAACAAGCATTATCGCCCCAGCAACATGATCATTTCTGTTGTAGGGAATGTCAAGCAATGGAAGACAGAACTTGAAAAGCATTTTGTCGCCCGTCATGCTCCTCACGTTTCATTTTCCTATCCTCATGAACCAGTTGATCGGAAAACAATCACAGTTAAAGAGAAGAGGAAGATTTCCAGCACCTATTTTGTTCTAGGATTCAAGACAGTTCCCAAAAATAATAAGGATGCTTATGCCTTAGAGATCATCAATACGATCATGGGGCGAGGGCAGAGCTGCCGCATGTTTACAGAAATCCGAACAAAGTTAGGCTTGGCCTATGACGTAGGATCACAGCATGTTGCTGAAGTGTCCTACGGCTATTTTGCTTTTTATGCTTCCGTTGATAAGAAAAATGTCCAGAAGACAAAGGGGCTGATTTTGCAAGAACTGCAGGATTTACGAAATCTCTCGGAACAGGAATTGAAAGCAGCCAAAACAGCAATCGAAGGTGAATTTTATTTGGATTTAGAAGATACTCAAAAGAGAGCAGACCAATTATTATTTTGGGAACAGGCAAAGAGCGCTAAAGAGCTTGATTCTTTTGTTTCTCAGATCAAGAATGTGTCAATTAAGGACATCCAACGTGTTATCAACACCTATTTCCATCATTATACGTTTGTTGTTTTGGAAGGGAAATAATTTTCCTGATATATACTGCTTGCTTTGATCTTTCAAGAAACTTTAGAAAAACTTTCTACCTGTTCTTTCAACCTTCTTGCGGAAGCATTATTCTTAAAATATTCCCTAACGGGATCAAGAAGCTGATTGATATACTTCGCTGTCGCTGCCTTGAGGTCAGCAGGGTGGATTTTTCCTTGGACATAAGACTCTTCCAAATCAGGATACGTTTGGAAAGAGACTGTTCCGCCAAATTTCTCTGGACGTTCAATCACAAACAGCTTGATCTTTTCAAAAATGATATATTTGCAATATTCTAAGATAGGATTATCTTTAACCTCCTTTTCTGGACAATATGCTTTCTTGAATTTCCTGTCGACTTCTTCTTTTGAATCGTCCATGAAAATACAAGTATCTGGCTTTGACTTGGACATCTTCAATTCAATAGCCCGTTCTATCCCGGTAAGTTCAGTAGCTGGCGGAGCTCCTAGACCAAGAAGCATATGGTGAGAAACGACGATCGGTTTCTTGTAGCCAAGCTTTGGCGCGACTTCTCTTGCTAACATATTCACTTTCCTCTGGTCCATACCTAATTGGGTGATGTCGCAATCAAATTCAAAGATGTCGGCGCATTGCATGCAGGGGTAGAAGATCTGCGACGCTTGCTGCACTTCCGATTCTTTTCTTCCCATGATCTGCCCGCAGCGGATGATTCTGTTGACTGTCGTCACTTGCGCTACCCGCATCACTTTTTTCCAATATTCCTGGCTGTCAACAACATCCATGGCCCGGATAAACTCTACTTTTTCCGTGTCCATTCCCGAAGCTTTCCATATTTCAATCAAATAATCTCCGGCAATCTGGATTTTTTCTAAATCTCCGCCGAACTTTAAGTTTGTCCAGCCATGCCAGTCAGCTGCATACATCTTGAAGGTGATGCTTGCTTTGATCATCTTATTGACGTTGATTGCCCTCAACAATCCTTGAGCGATATGGGCTTTCCCACTAGGTTCAAAACCATCGTAGGCGATAAGTTTCTTTTTTGTCTTCAGAAGCTCTAATAATTCCTGCTCATCAATGATCTCTTCACCGACTTCTTTGATGAGGGCTAAACGCTGTTCGGGTTCCATAATTCTTTGGAATAAGTTATTGTTTAAATAATTAATGGCAAGATTTTTAAGTATCAGGGAGCCAGAAGCTATTATGGTCGGTGCAAAAGTTATTTCCTTACAGAGACATTCAACTCCTGAAGTATATGTACTCCCTCAACGGCATTTCTGGATGGACAGTTTAGGACTACGAGAACCGCAATTTGCCGTTGCGACGACAATTTATATTAGAAATTATCTGGAAGAGGTTTGTGACAGTATTTGGTGTATGACCAACATCACTGGTGGAAGAGAAACAAGGCAGGGTTTGGAGTTAGCTGTTGACCAAAATTCTCTTGAAGCAATAACAGATCAACCAAAAGGCTTGCGAGTACGTTATTTTCAACTAGATCAGGGAAAGGCTTCTGAAGTTTCTCCACAATATCATCTCCCTGAAGACGGCTTAGCCATGGCTTGTTTGTATAGCCGTCGCCAAGCGATTGATAAAGAAGGTCATTTTATAGATTCTCCACTTCCCGGTCTTTATACACGGCATCCTACCAAATTTCCCAACGTTGATTTATTTTACAGTGGAACACATCCTTTACGTGACGTCACCTTACTTATCGGTAAGGAAAGGTGGAACCAAGAAGGGATGAAACAAGCTATCGACCAGTACCTCCAATCTATGTATAAAATAGAGAAAGCTTCCATTTCGTTTCCTGGACGGCCAAAGAAATCAAAGGTAATTCGAGAATGGAAAGATCAAGAGATGGAAAGTGTACCAAATGCTTTTCAGTGGGTCTTCTTATCCGTAAGCACGAAGGCTTTACCAGTACTTATTCCATCAGTAGAAGAGAGATATCGACGAGTATTAGGTGATGATGATGTTGGAAAAGCAGTGTATGATGGGGAGCATGGGAGATTTACCCTGATGGCGAGCCGTGATAAGATGTACTGCTCCATTACTGCTCATAGTGATGCTCCGGGACTTCAACGGAGAAGGCTTTTTTCCTCTTTAGGGGGAAGTTTTAAACGGTCGTTGAGGGTTGCTAGATCACAGAAGAGAGATGTAGGACAGAATATCATCACTGCAGTAGAGATCTAAGAAAAATATATATAAGCAAGGAGAAATAACCATTTATGGCAAAAACAATCTTTTTCGATTTTTGGGGAACGCTGGTAGAACAGGGAGTCTGGAGCCCGATCAAGCAAGCCGGTACTATCTTACATATCTATCTGCCGTTTCCCGTCTACGTCAACAGGCTGCAAAAGGCGATGATGACCTCTTCGTTTAACGACCTTAAATCTGCCTTTCTGGCTCTGGGTGAGGAATTAAATATTGATATCAGCCGGCAAGAGATGGATGATCTTATCGGGATGTGGAACAAATCATGGATGCTAGCCGAGCCTTATGATGATGTTGCCAAGACCCTTCAGCAGCTGCAGAAAGAATATACCTTAGTTCTTGTAGCAAACACCGATTCTTTTTCCGTCGACCGAGTCTTAGATAAATACCAGTTGCGGCCGTATTTTAAGAAGATATACCTTTCCTATCAGCTGGGCAAGACCAAATCAGAAGAAGGTTTTTTTGACCAGATCATGAACGAGCTTGGCGTTACCATTAAAGACTGTGTCATGGTTGGCGATAGTTTGCAAAGCGATATTCTTCCTGCGCAAAAGTTAGGGATGAAGGCTATCTTGGTTGATCGCCATAATAGACGGGAAGCAGAAGGAAAGATTACTAGTCTTACAGAACTTCAAGGTGCCTTGCCATGGTAGACATCACTTTTTTAGGAACATCCTGCATGCAGCCGACGAAAGAGAGAAATCATTCTGGCGTCCTGTTAAATTACAAGAATGAAAGTATCTTGTTTGACTGCGGTGAAGGGATCCAGCGCCAGATGCGCTATGCTGGAATCAAGCCTGGAAAAATAACTCGGCTCTGCATCAGCCACTGGCACGGCGATCATGTATTCGGAATTCCAGGATTATTGTCGGCAATGGGAGCAGACCAGTACGCTAAGAAGCTTCACATCTATGGACCTAAAGGGACGAAGAAATATTTTTCTCACCTCTTCCAGTCATTTGCTGCTAAAGGGATTGTGGAGCATGAGATTCATGAAGTTCATTCTGGCCTTGCCTTTACCGCTTCTGGATTTAAAGTAGTCTGTGAGCCATTAAAGCATTCCACGCCTTGTGTAGGATATAGTTTTATTGAGGAAGACCGGCTGCGCATTGATGCTAAGAAAGCAAAACAGCTGGGCTTATCTGGGCCGATTCTGGGGAATATTCAGCAAGGGTCGTCTGTCGTTTTCAATGGGAAAAAAATTCAGCCAGGCGATGTTGCAGACCCTGTCAAGGGCAAGAAGATAACCGTCTTTGGTGATACCATGCCTTGTGAAGGTGCTAATAAGCTGGCTCGAGATGCGGATGTGTTAATCTCTGAGGGCACTCATTTAGATGAGATACGGCATAAGACCGAGAAAGCGATGCATCTGACGGTGAAGCAAGCAGCTCTCATCGCTTCAGAGAATAATGTGAAGAAATTGATCATCACTCATATTTCTCCTAGATATAAAAGCGATACGGATATTGTTTCTGAAGCCCGAGATCATTTTGATAATTCTATTGTTGCGAAAGATTTCATGAAAGTGAAGGTTTAGACGTAACTTTTTTATAAGGTATAAATATTCCAGCATTATGGAACATCCGGACTTTCCTATGAGGGTAGAAGATCTTGGCGTTATTGTCAGCACTTCTACAGGTCAGAAGGAATTTGGTTATAGGCCGAGATTTGATATTGAACTATCTAGGATAGGAAAAGTAGCATTAATTGCTCCAGATGATGATTATGCTATATGGGGGAGTTTTGGAAATAGGATCCCCTTTTGGGATCCAATACGTGATGGAGAGCACTGTATTGTGGCTAATAGAAGGGATGGTGGGGGGTCGATCATCCTGACCCGACCAATATATGATCCTGTTGCATCATCATCTCCCGTTCCAGTATATAATTTAGAAAAGATAGCACTAAATGTTTCTTTCCCTGAAGTTATAGATGCTGATGGCCGATTACAATGTTTTTATGGCAGTAGTACTACTGTTGCGCAGGCTTATTATTATGGACAGCATCTCTATGGTGTTAGATTAGATACTGGTGAAAAGGTTTTGGTTGCCGGTGAAGGTTTAGATCCCCATTGTGGAAAGAAGATTCATGTTGTTGCCAAAAGATCAGGGAAGGCTGATCGTATTGCCCGTCCTATCTATATCGCTGAATTATTGACTGAAGTTCGTGATGCTGCCTAGTAGTGATAGGATCCATGGAGAGAGACATTTATGGTAGACTTCTTTTATGAAAAACCAAGAAAACCATTGACTTTAGTTGATGGATGGTCTTATTTTTTGAATCACTTATTCTTTGATCAATGAACTGTTATTCCCAACCAGCTCTTCCTTCTTCAAGCCCCGTAACTTTGCCAATTCCAGATCGACCGTAAACATGCTTCCCGTCTGCCTTAAGTCTTCCAACATCAAAAAGTACCAATCTTGCCCACCAAACTTCACTCCTACCCATGCTTCTGCCCCAAATTTCTGTCCAAAGATGCGTAATTGCTCTATTTCTTCATTCGTAAAGTATTTTTTCTGATCTTTCGTCACTTTGCATTCTATGGCTAACCTTCTGATGGCATTAGCTGCCAGAATGTCTGGAGAAGGATAACGTGAACTTCCTGAACCGGCAGCCCTGATACAGGCAAAGCCCGATTCATTGAAAAAACGGACCATCTCCCTCTCTCCTGCAGAGCCTTTTGCCTTCTTATCTTTCATATGATACCTTAAAAAAGTGGGGTTTATTTAGTTTTCTCGCTGGAAACAGAAAGATTTAAAAGAGCTATTACTAAAAATATGCTGAAGAAGCTAAAAATGCGCCTAACTCAAAAGAAAATTGAAGATATTCTCGTGGAAATCCTGGGAGAAGACGGCTTATCGTTGATTAGATACCTCTCTGGCAGGGAAAATGTTTCAGAATTTGATTTAGCCAATAAGACCAAAAAAGATATTAAAGTCGTCCGGAAAATGCTTTATATCTTGTATAACAACAACTTAGTTAGCTTTAATCGGAAAAAGGACAAGATCAAAGGCTGGTACATCTACTATTGGACGCTTGTCCCGGAAAGCATCAAATACCTCTTTTTTAAGAAAAAGAAAGACCGCCTGGGCTTCCTGAAAGCCCGTTTAGAAGAAGAGGCCAAAGAGCTTTTTTTTGTCTGTAAGAGCAGATGCATCAGGCTGACGTTTGACCAAGCGATGGATATTGAATTTCACTGCCCGGAATGCGGGGAATTGATCGCCCAAGATAATACAGAGCAGAGTGTTGCTGATATTAAAAAAGAGGTTACCGAGATCGAGCAGGATTTAGCAGAACTAGAGAAAGCAAAAGCATCATCTGCAAAGCGAGTAAAGCTATCTAACAAGGCGGCAAAGGGGAAAAAACCTAAAAAAAAGAAATTAAAAACTACTGATAAAAAGAAAAAAGTGAAGAAAAAGAAATAACTTATCTTCTTGATTTTTTAGTTACTGCTCTTTTGATAACCGCTTCATCCTGCACCAAGTGCCTGGTCATCTTTTGGATATTTTCTTCCATGGAAGCAACTCTCTTTTCCATCAGGATCAATACCCTCAAAGAATAGACAATTGCCGCTAACGTACCAATAATCACTGCAAGAATGACTTCTGCTAACTCTAAACCTGCCATATTTCCACCTCTTTTTTATTTCAAGCAGATTCGGGGTGATTCTTTTTCTCTACCTTGCGCTTCTGCCTGTTGTAGATTGATATTCCTACTAATCGTCGAAGATATATAAATATTTTGGAAATCTTGAGCTGATGGGTGTAATAGGAGAATCATCCATTTAACGGTGACTATTCAAATAATCAGGGTTTTTATAGAGTTCCTTCAGCTGATTGATGGTTTCTTTTTCTTTCCTGAGACTACGGCGTGATATATACCCCATAAAAGTTGTTGTAAGAACAGAAGCAACTGTTGACATTACAGCGATGGGGAAGAGAACATCACTTACCCCTTCATGGTGGACCCCATTAACATAATGGTTCATAGCATGTTCATTGTTTAAATAGAGTGTTGTTGCAACAGTAAAAAGGGTTAGAGGTAGGGACATCATCGTATCAACAACCAGTGCCAGTGATTGAGAGCTATGTACTTCTAGTTCTATCTCTTTCTTCGCTACTTTCATCTGTGCAATAAATTCCGTTCTGGTAATAGTTCCGATATCATCACTCATCTCTTCTTTTGGTGCTGATTTCTTTTTAAAGTTTTTCCTAAGAAATAGTGAATTTGCGTTTTTTGACTTGGTTGCAGGTGGTACTTGTACCACAAAATAAAGGTGCGGCGGAGTATCCAGATATTATTGCAGAGAGTGACCCTATTGCTATACCCCTTATGCTTTTTCCGTGTAAAAGTTTATAAAACAGTGGATAAAAGTCTAGCTATGGATGATTACGAATCATTATTGAAGAAGGCAGAAGCAGAACTTCCAGAACAGACAGAAAGCGGCGAACGGTTTACCATCGAGAAAATAAAAGGTCATCTTGAAGGCAATAAAACTGTTCTGATCAACCTTAAAGCTATCGCCAAAAGCTTGGGAAGGGAAGAAGCTCATCTGTTAAAGTATTTACTACGTGAATTAGCTACTCCTGGAAAGTCTGGTGGGGGAAGAATTATTTTAGGGACAAAAGTGCCCGCTTCGAAGATTAACAAGAAAATCCAGAAATATGCCAGCGAATTTGTGTATTGCTCGGAGTGCGGCAAACCTGAAACACAGCTCCTTTCTGAAAAAGGGATCAGCCATTTAAAATGTTTAGCTTGCGGCATTAAAAAACCAGTAAAGAGCATCTGATGGTATTGATTGTTGCAGAAAAACAAGGACCACACGGGCTGCTCGTTGTTATTACCGATAAAGATATTCTAGGCAAGACGTTTACCGAAGGCAAAGTTCAACTGGATCTGACCAAGCCGTTCTATCAAGGGAAGGAGAAGACGAAAGCGGAAATTAAAATTCTGTTGAAGAGAGCCAGAGATTTACATCTGACGGGCAAGGAAGCAGTGGCGTTAGGCGTAGAGGAAAATATGGTGGAAAGCAAGCGCATTTTGTATGTACAGAATGTCCCTCATGCCTTAGTTGTTGTGGGGGATTAGTGTTCTTTTGCGTTATCTATGTTTTCTTTATGTTACCTGTGTTTTAGAAGGCAGAAAGGCTTAAAAACATCTCTTATTTTCAAATATCATGACAAAAAAGCTTGTTTTCCGGGCAATTATTGAAGTGTTGGGAAAGCCAAAGGAACATGTAGAAGAAGCCATCACCAAATACATTGACCAGCTGAAGAAAGATAAGGATTACAAGGTCAAAACTGTTGAATTTGCCGAGATCAAGAAGCATAAGGATGGGGATCTTTGGATTACTTTTGCAGAGCTCGAAGCGGAAACGTCAGAGCTCATCAAATTGACTGATTTCTGTTTTGACTATATGCCTTCCATGATCGAAGTCCTTGAACCAGAACAGATCACGTTTACCGATAACGATTTATCATTATTTCTCAACGACCTTCAGTCAAAGCTGCATGGCGTAGACATGGTAGCAAAGATGGTGAAGGCGGAGAATGATAATCTGAAACGCAACACCTCAGGACTGCTAAAAAATTATATCATCGTGTTGTTGCGAGGGAGCAGGGCTAGCTTAACTTCTGAACAGCTTAGCGGCTTAACGGGAGTGCAGAAAGACAAGCTTGAGGATTACTTGGACCAATTGATTGATGAGGGGAAGGTAGATTTAAAAGGGGATCTCTATTCTTTAAAATAAGATGGATGCTGTCATGAAGAGAGTTGAAGCGGTACTTTTTGCCGTCGGTAAAGAGATTACGTCAGAAAGGATTGCAAGTTTATGTTCCATGCCCGTAGAAGAGGTAGAAAAGACTGTCCAGGAATTGATTCAAGAGTACCAACAGAAAGACCAATCACTTCAAGTTGTCAAAAAAGATAATGGCTGGAAGCTTACCGTTCGAGATGAATATGTTCCTTTGGTCAGCAATCTTGTCTCATCAACGGAACTAGAAGGCAGTTTGATGCAGACCCTTGCCGTCATCGCTTGGAGATATCCCATTCTTCAAGCTGATATCATCAAGTTAAGGGGAAGCGGTGCTTATGATCATATGAAGCAGCTGATCGATCAAGGCTTTATCGCCAAGGAAAAATTTCAGCGAACGTATAAGATCAAATTAACTAACAAATTCTTTGAATACTTTGACCTGCCATCTGCTGAAGCAAAGCAGGCTTTTTTGAATCAAGTGCCTCCGGAAGTCTTGACAGAAGCGGAGAACGTCGAGAAAGAAGTGGACGAAACGGAACGGGTTGTGGAACAAGATAAGAAAGATCAGGAAACACGCCAGGAGATCAAGAAAGCGATGGATGTGGTGAGTAAGTAAGATAATATTTAAACTATAATGGCGGCACTAAATAATTAATAGGAATTTGTTATTGCCGCCAGTATATACTAGAGGATGAAAAACACCTGAAAATTATTAATTACTTTCATCCTCTATTATAGGAAGAAATAATTTTCACCATTATCTACCTCTTTTTAGGTGTATAAGTGCTAGCGGGACGTACTGTCTCTGGAAGCGGTTCTTCACTTTTTGTGCTTAATAACTTTCTAGGCAATATCTCTTCTAATGAACTTTTTTTCATAATGAGCAACTATTTCTCCTAATTAGTTAAATTTATATATCTATTGTGTTATTTACAACAATTATGGATATTAATGTTAAAATTACCGTTTCAGAAGCGACGCGACGTATAGTAGATACGTATCCTTACCTCAAGCAATTCCTGACCGAGAATTGCGTTAATTTTTCTGCTTTATCCGAAAAGATCCAAGGTAATGTTTCTAAGCTGATGGGTGTCCAGAAAGCCAGCAAACAAGCCATCTTGATGAGCATCATCCGTTATGCTCAGGAAATCAAGGCGGAGAATTTTCCTCAAGCAGTCATAAAGGCAGTAGCAAATAGCACGCTCACATTAAAGACCAGTATTGCTTATCTGAATATCCCTAAGACCATGGATAACCTCAAAGCATTGGAAAGCCTGTATCACCAGATCGATTGGAATAAGGGAGAGATCTTCTTTATTGTTCAAGGGATAGGAGAAATCTCTGTTGTTGTAGACAGCGCTAATATTGAGCATTTGCTGAAGGTTATAGATACAAGAAAAGTCTATTGGCAATTTCCTTCGACGGCTATCGTCATCATGCACTCTAACGAAGACGCCGGAGCTCCGGGAATAATTAATTATCTGACATCCCCTGTGGCCAAGGCAGGAATCTCCATAGAGATGCTTACCCTTACTAAAGACACCATCTTTCTCGTCGAAGAAAAAAATGCCGTAACATTGTTTGAGATATTGAAAGGCCTCACCAATTCTTGCCAGAGGATGGTAGGTAGATAGGCTGTCCTGATCCTAAGTTCCTCTGCATCATTTACAATTCAAAAGCATAAGCTTTATAAAGCAGAAAACTCTCTATTTTATAGCATTTTGTCGTCGATAAACAAGATTCTTTGAATCTTCGAAAAATGATGAAAATATGGAAGAAAATAACCCCAAAAACAGTCATGGAAATTTACCTCTTATAGACAAAGTAGTGCCCCGCGTCATTGAACAGGAGATGAAGGAAGCGTACGTGAATTATGCTATGTCTGTCATCGTTGGCCGAGCATTGCCGGATGTTAAAGACGGTTTGAAACCAGTCCATCGAAGAATTTTATATGCCATGTATGACATGGGTATCCTTCACAATAAATCCTTCAAAAAATGCGCCAGAATAGTAGGGGAGGTTTTAGGTAAGTACCACCCTCATGGTGATACTGCGGTCTATGACTCTTTAGTTAGGATGGCCCAGGATTTCTCGTTACGGTATCCATTGATCAAAGGCCAGGGAAATTTTGGTTCTATCGATGGGGATTCTGCAGCTGCTATGAGATATTGTGTTACTGGAGACACGTTAGTAGTAACTGATAAAGGCTTAGTGCCTATTGAAGAAATATCCCATAAAGAAGAAGAGGACATCGATGTAACGGTTCTCAATTATGAAGGGAAGAAAGTTAAAGCCTCCAAATTTTTTAATTCCGGTCAGCATGAAATTATTGAAATAGTTACCGAACAAGGATATAAACTTCGGGGAAGTTTTAATCATCCTGTTTTATGTTGGGAGATGGGTAAATTCCAGATGCCTACCTTTATTTGGAAGTGGATCTCTGATGTTACCCCTTATGATTATGTACTATTGAATCGAAACTTCTCCTTATTTAATCGTGATCTATTGTCATTAAAGCCATATTTTCCGATCTGTTCAAAAAAAGAGAAAAAAATAACCTTGCCGTCTTCGATTAAAAGCTCTTTGGCTTTCTTATTAGGGGCCTTAGTTGCAGAAGGGAGTTTTCATCAGGATAAAATACTGTTTAACAATAAAGACCGTGATTTTTATAATCAAGTTAAGGAATCAGTTTTAGAAAATTTCCCAGAAGTTGTCCTCTATGAAAGAGAAATAAAAGGAGATTGTAAGGAATTTGAATTATATCATCAACAGGCGGTTAAGTTTTTAATCAATATTGGGTTAAAAAAAGTCAAGTCGCACCTGAAAGAAGTCCCGCAAATAATTTTTAAATCTAAAAAAGAAATAATCAGAGAATTCTTAAAAGCATTATTTGAAGGGGATGGCTCGGTACAGTTAGTTAAAGATAAAAGGCACAGTGGAAAATCTATTCAATTAACTTACGATTCAAAAAGTGAAACATTAATTCAGCAGCTTAAGGTGCTATTATTAAATTTTGGCATAGTTACCGGCGCTCCTTATTTGGATAAGAGGAAGGGATGTTATAAATTAATAATTCCCGGTGCTGCCAATATCAATATTTTTAGACAAAAAATTGGCTTCTATTCTCATCGTAAGCAAAGTATCCTCGATTCAGTTAAGGTTATTAACACTTCCAGGATGAGCAAGACGGACTATATCCCTCTTCTTAATACCTACTTACGGAGAAATTATCAAGAACAGTTCATCCAGAAAAATAATTTTGACCGTTATAATAATCTAGAGAAGAACCGAACTAAGCTGGAAACTATTTTACATCCATTAGATAAAAACATGGTGGATTGGCTGCTAAAAAAGAAGTATTTGTTTAATAGAGTTAGATCCGTGCAGAAGCTAGAGAAAAAGGAAACAGTGTATTCTCTTCGCGTGGACAATTCCTGCCATTCATTTGTTGCTAATGGTTTCATAAACCATAACACTGAGGCTAAACTCCAGAAGCTAGCAGAGTCTATGCTGCAAGATATTGAAAAAGAAACCGTCCCTTTCAAAGATAATTTTGACGGCTCGTTAAAGGAGCCAGAAGTTCTTCCTACGGTCATTCCAAATTTATTGGTCAATGGATCGTCGGGTATTGCGGTGGGGATGGCTACAAATATTCCCCCTCATAACGTACAGGAAGTCTGTGATGGGGTCATTGCCACTATAGATAATCCTAATATTGATCTCCAGGAACTGATGTCCATCATCCCTGCTCCTGACTTTCCGACAGGGGGGGAGATATTGTGCGGGTCTGCTTTGCAGTACGCTTATCTGAAAGGCCGTGGAAAACTCCAGATCAAGTCGGTGGTAGAAACGGAGCAGCACAAGCTGATCATCAAAGAGATCCCGTATATGGTCAATAAAGCGGAGATGATCGAACAGATCGCCCAGTTGGTGAAGGATAAGCGTATTTTAGGGATACGAAATATCAATGATGAATCTGATCGGGAAGGGATACGTGTTGTCATTGACCTCAAGCATGATGCTGATCCGCAGGTTATATTGAATCAGTTGTATAAGTATAGCCGGATGAAAGTGTCGTTTGGGATAAACCTTCTGGCCTTAGTTGATAACCAGCCGAAGACGCTGGGATTAAAAGATCTTATCCAGCACCATATCGATCACCGGAAAAATGTTATCGTCCTTCGGACAAAATATGATCTCGACCAAGCGCAGAAGAAAGTGCATATTTTAGATGGCTTGCTGGTAGCGTTAGATAATGTTGATGCTGTTGTTCAAGGGATTAAGGCAAGCAGAACGGTTGATGATGCTCGTCATTTCTTGATGCAGACCTATGCGCTGACGGAAATCCAGGCAAAAGCGATCTTAGAGCTTCGTCTGCAAAAACTTGCTTCTTTAGAGCAGGAAAAAATCAAAGAAGAGCATGCGGAGCTGTTGAAGATGATCACTTATTATCAAGAGGTCCTTTCTTCAGAAGCGAAGGTATTAGGATTGATCAAAGAAGAGCTGAATGATGTTAAAGCTAATTTTGGTGATGCCAGACGGTCAAAAGTAACCCTTTCGGAAGATGATGATGTGGACATGGAAGATTTGATTGAAGATGAGTTTGTTGTCGTTACGATGACAGATTCTGGCTATATGAAGCGCCAGCCTATTGATGTGTATAAAACCCAGAAGCGAGGGGGGAAAGGGGTCAAGGCAGCTGCAACAAAAGAAGAAGATGTCGTCGCTTCCCTCTACATCGCTTCAACTCATGATTATCTATTATGCTTTACCGACCAAGGCCAGCTCTATTGGCTGAAGGTCTGGCAAATTCCAGAAGCATCACGATTAGCGAAGGGCAAACATATTGCGAATGTCTTAGAGATGAAGGAGGGGGAAAAGATTACTGCTATAGTTCCTGTAAAGAATTTCCAAGCGGGTTATTTGTTTATGGCGACGAAACAAGGAACGGTCAAGAAAACAGAGCTGATGGACTTTGCTAACCCTCGAAATGGGGGCATAAGGGCTATTACGCTAGATGAGCAGGATACGTTGATCAATGTGCGTTACACAGATGGAAACCATGAAATCATCCTGGCTACCAAGCATGGATTGGCAAACAGGTTCAAGGAGAAAGATGTTCGGGCCATGGGCAGGTCGGCAAGAGGTGTTCGTGGAATACGCTTATCTGCTGGTGATGAAGTTATTGGAATGTTAGCTGCAGAAGAAGGGATGAATATTCTTACGCTCACCGAAAAAGGATATGGGAAAAGAACTCCTGTTTCAGAATATCGCTTATGTAACAGAGGGGGAAAAGGAGTGACCAACATCAAGATTACTGATAAAAATGGTCCGGTAAAAACAGTCATGCTGGTAAATGGTGGGGAAGAGCTCATGCTGGTCTCTCAAAATGGTGTAGGCATCAGAATCCGTTGCAGTGACATCTCTATCATCGGCAGGGCAACTCAAGGAGTAAGGATCATGCGTCTGAATGATGGCGACGTCTTAGCTGCAGCTGCAAAGATCTTTATCGAAGGGGATCATGTTGATATCCCTCAGGTTGCGGTTGCTGAAAAAATAGGTATGGGTAATTATGTTCCTTCTGATAGTCCATCAGAGAAGGATGATGGCGTTGAGGAAAGTGATGAAGATATTATTGATGACGCAGAAGACAATCAAGAGGGGGACAAGGAAGAAGATCAAGACAATCAAGAAGAAGACCAACAAGAAGACGATGCTGGGAATGATAATGATACTGATAATCATGAAAATAGTGACAGTGCTGAAGATCCTAATAGTGCTGAAGATACTGATGATGCAGAGGAAGATGGAAAAGATGATGAAGGTAACCCTGCTCCATGAAATGTTTTGCTCTTGTTCATTCTGGATTAGAGAAGCTTGCTCTGAAAGAAGTTCAAGAGTTGATCTCTAATAAACCAACGATCTACAATGGTATTATTGAATTCTCGGTGAAAAAGAAAGAAGATGTCCTTCTGTTATTAAGTAGGATGCAATCTGTTCGGCGCTTGCTCATTTCTATGGAGGAAGAATGTTTCTTTCCTAATTGCACGTTTAAGGTTGACGTGGAAAATGTGAAGGGCATTGAAAACCGTATCGAGATAGCCAAGCGTATTAGTGAAGGGATATATGCAAAACATCCTGGTGTGAGCCTCAATTTCAAACATCCTGATCTTGTCGTGGTTGTTTATGTGGTTGATGGAAAAGAATACATCGGTGTTGATGCTGCTGGCAAAGAGCTGCATCGGCGTGACTTTCGGTTGTTTCCTCATGCGGCATCGTTTACTGGAGATACGGCCTATGCCATTGCCCGAGCAGCTATTGATGCTGTTGATAAGTTAGGTCATGGTCCTCTATTAGTGGGGTTTTGCAAAGATGGAGCAATAGCCATTGAAGCAGCACTTTTTTTAAATCACTTACCTGTACGAGATGAAAACTGGTCGTGCTTAAAATTTCCTGTATTTAATGGGGTGAAGCTTCTTCCTAGTCTTCCTGGAAACAAGAAGGTATTTGCCTTTGACGAAAGTACCCCTAATGTTACGGCAGCGAAGAAGAATGCTAAGCTGGCTGGCGTTGCTGATGTTCTTGACGTCCAGAAACGATTGGTAGATGATTTGGATGTTCGTTATGGGGAAGAGCAGTTTGGTGCCGTGATATTTCATCTGACGAAGAAAGATGAGGATAAGATCAATGAAATCTATCATCAAGCTTATTATATCTTAAAGAAGAAAGGGAAGTTGCTGCTGGTTACTCGAGGAACATATGAATTATCCATTTCTGATAGGTTTCCGCTTCTTTCTGCAGAAGAGATTGTGCGGGGAGAGAGCAGCCATAAGTTGTGGGTGTTGGAGAAGAAATGAGATTATTAGAAGAACAATATAAGCAGAGGGCAACGGAGCTGGAAAACCAAGTATACCTTACCAGCACACCTAATGCCTGTATGAAGAATATTATTGCTTTTGGATTGATGATGGATCCAGATCCTGAAGCTGCTATCTGTTTAGTACATGATACTGCGAGAGACATGTCTTCAGCTTCTCCTGATGAACAAGATTCTAGCTGGAACAGCTTACAGCGGGCTATTCTCTTTTTACCAGAAGATTCCAGACGATTGGTTGAACAAGGAAATAAGAAGATCATTCATAGGCTGCGTGAGCATTTAATTCCCAGAAGCTATCTTCAGGTAACTGCTGGTCCTATCTCTACAGACAAGCTCATTGCTGCTCTTAAAAGTGGATTGCCTTTAGATTCCACTTGGTATACTGAATCTATTCGCAGGGATGGTTATGGGATAGGTGGGAGTTTCTCTTACCCTTTAGATCGAGATGGGAGGTGGACTGGAGAAGAATATCGTCATGGCTTTCTGTGGTGTACTCATCCCTTCTTGGTTTATGAGATAGATTCCATAAGCAGAGATATGTCTTCATGGCTAAGCTCTATTCCAACAGAACATTCCTTTCCCCCCTTTCAGGAATAGAATATGCTACCGATGGGCTGGCAAAACTGACAAAACATCTCGAGGTGGAACAGCGTGACCGTAAGTATGCATCCCGTCACGATGCTCGGATGCTGGTATTTTTTTTCAATGGGGAGACAACTTGCTGTGAACCAAGGAACATTTCTGAGAAATGATCATCTCTTATACGCTTTGTCATGATGCCCACAGAATATAAAGAGTACTGCCTATCGTGGTTCATTAATGCTAAAACGCAAAACAAAATTCTTTAGGATATGCACCATTCGTTCTCCTGCTACATCACGTTTTAATGGTTTGTAATGCCGAAGGTTAGCAATTTTTAGGAATTTCTTTACTTTTTTAGGTTCCATATGCCACGCTTTAGCAAATGCTTTAGCTAGGGGATAGACCGTTCTTTATTTCTTTACTTTAGCTTCTGTAATTCTTGTTCAATGTAAGATAGTTCATGTTCATATTCTCCATCGTTATCGTTCTTCTTTTTCAGTTTTTTATCCTCTAAGGAGATATCTAGGTGATGCACTCTTTTCATCAACTCCGTAATCTTGCTGTTCTTCTTTTTCTTTTTTTCATCCTCTAAGGTGATATCTAGGTGATGTACTTTCTTCATCAACTCCGTAATCTTTCCTGACTCTTGGCGGTAGAGCTGTTCTGGGATATTCTGGACAGGCTTCTGGGGAATGGAAGAATCTTGATAAGCAGGTTTTAGAGGAAGCACTGGTTGTTCTAAGGAGACTGGTCGCTGCCTAAACAGGAAGAAGTATATTATCGGAAGCAGGAGAAGGACCAGCAGGCCACTCCCGAAGATTATCAGCAGAATTCTGTGTATAATGCCCGTGGCTTCTCCGGCAAGGGCAGCACTATCTCCTATCTCTGCATCCGACGAGGCAGGAATGCTGATGGGAAAGCTGTTCTCAGCGACAGTCTTTCCGTCCTTCCGTAATTTGGTGTGGATGGTACGTTCTCCTGCAGAAAGCCCGGCATAATGGAGCTGCTGCACAAACAGCGTATTGTTACTTAAGGAGGTGAAAGTAGCAATATCTGCGAATTCAGTACTAACACCTTTATCAATGCTATATTCAAACTCATAGGTTGGCTTGGTGGATGGATTACTGACGGCTGCTCCAGTTATTTCATTAGTTGATTCATCTGTAATAGTATCTGGTGCTGCATCTCCACCATTCTCCTTGCCGATAAAGATGTAAAAGTCAACCAGCCCATCTTCCTGACGCTGGTCGGCCGCCACTCCGGTAACCACTTTGGATTCAATGACGACCTCTTTCTCTAAAACAGTTTCTCCAAAGGCCTGGAAGGACACTGTTACTGTTCTTGCTCCAACATTCAATCCACCTTCCACCGCAACATCCAAGGTTACCGTCTCTCCTGGAGGGATAGTAAGCTGTCGGTCATTGAAGATCTGACCAAGTAAGCCGCCTTCCACCTGGCCCGAAGTAATCTTATAGCCAATATTGTAAGGAACTTCTTTTCCTGGACCGATCAGGCCAAAGTAGCTGTACGATCTTCCTAGCGGGCTGTCGGTATCGGTGCTGACGGCCGCTAGTTTTAACTTCAGTCTTTCTCCCTCATAGCCTTGTTTCTTTAGCTGAGCGATGACCGCATCTTTGTTCTCAATGCCCAGGTCAAAAGAAACATCAACGGTCGCCGTCTTGTCTCCCCTGTTTGTGATGGACAATGACCCACCGCTGAAGCTTGCAGAGAGAGCAGCAGCGACGTCGGCAGCAGTGGAGTATGATGCGGTTGTTGTGACAGACTCGGCAGCTGTTGTTGCGACAGCAGCACTTGGACTGTCTCCTGAAGAGGAACTGGAGGAGGAAGAGGAACTGCTGCCTAAAAAAATTTCTGAAGCAGGGCAGCTGACGACTTGAGGGTAATAGTCTACGCCAGGGTCATAAGAATTATAATTGGTAAGATTATAAGGATAATCGGACCCAGAATCATACCATCCATCACCATCAGCATCAACAAAATTGAGATTACAGATGTAGTCCCAGGAGTTGCCGACATTTGTTAATGTGCCAGAGTTGTTGATAGTAATGTTAAAGTTAGAGGGGAATGTTTTGAAATCAGATGAGCTACTGAGATATCTGTACACATCATATGTTGAAGAAGTCATAAATGTATTGTGATAGATGGTACTAATATTTGGATTAGCGCCATTAAGGGCAGGATTAATGTAAAAATATAGGGTATAGCCATTACTACTAAAAGTATTATTATAGATAGTATAGTTACCATGTCTCTGGTAGTAGTAACTTCCAAAATAAATACCAATACTATTCTCCGTGATATTGGAATGTGAAATAACGGTAGATGAAGTATTAGAAAAGTATATCCCCTGACTGTTGGAAAGAACAGTGATGTTATTCAAAATCCAACTACTTGAATCTAACAGCGAAAGACCATAATAAAAATCTTCTACCCAACAAGAAGTGACATTAACACCAGTTTTTCCTTTGGAATATACCCCTTTATTAAGTGCACTATTGGTAGCAATTATCTTAGTATTATCACAAGTCACCTGAAGTGAACTCTGATTAATGATAATGCCGTTAGCAACATAAAAAGAACCGGGACAAAGGACTGTATTTTTATTGATATAAGTGTTGTCTAGAGGTGCTGTACAGTTTATCGCTAATGACAAATTGACAACCAGATTTCCAGAAGCATTTACGACTGTAGTATTTTTAAAATCACCGGATATAGAACTACTGTAAGCAACAGTAATATTATGGGGTGTTACAGTAGTCGTTGAGGAAGCATTCTTTACCTGTTCTATAACAGGGAGATATGCTAGTCCATCACCACCTGTTGTAGCAGTTACCTCTTTATCTCCAGAAGAATTAACGAACGCTGTAACATTAGCTCCTGGTAATGGCAGTCCATCCTGGATAGAAACATTTACTACAACATACCACCCTTTACAAACCTCTGCTGTACTGGTAACAGTAACATTATTGAGATCAATTGTGCTATTAATGAAACA
>DATDXI010000076.1:0-8361 GCA_035289385.1 Candidatus Nanoarchaeia archaeon
GATGCGTAGAAAATAATTCTAAGAAACTTGCTCCTTTTAATGGGTTGGAGATAAACATATGAGCGGTTGCTTCCGTCGTTCCCATCCTTTGAAAAGGATGATGCTTGACGTTCGCTTCGATCTTTTCTAAAGCGGAAGCTAATGAAAAAGGATCTCGGATAAATTTTGCTCCGGTTTCATCTGCTAAAAATTCTCTGCTTCTGGAGATGGCAAACTGGATGATCATGGCCATGATAGGAGCGATGATAGCCAAGGCCAGAAGTTCTAGGATATTGGTGTTATTGTTGTCTCTTCCTCCAAAGCCACCGAAGATGGCGCTCCAGCGGGCAACCATGGCAATATAGGAAATGACTCCGGCAATCGTAGCAGCGATGCTGGAAATAAGGATATCCCTATTGTTGACGTGAGCCATCTCGTGGGCGAGAACTCCTTTCAATTCATTCTTCTTGAGGATCTTTAATAATCCCGTGGTTACGGCAACAACAGCATGTTTTGGATTTCTTCCCGTGGCAAAGGCATTGCTTTGCTCTGTTTCGATGATATATACCTTCGGCATGGGCAGATGGGCAGCATGGCGGATCTCTTCCACTAAAGCGTAAAGCTCTGATTCTTTGTTTCTGTCCGCTTCCCGGGCGCGATACATCATCAGGACAATCTTCGCGGACCACCAGTACGAGATGAAGTTCATCCCTCCGGCAAACAATAAGCCGATAAGCATCCCATTCTGGCCGCCGAAGAGGTAGCCGATAGCTAAGAAGATACCTGTTAGTCCGCCGAGCAATAGAGCTGTCTTGATTTGGTTTTTGACCATGGTTTCTTCGGAGCGGAAGTTATATAAATAATTATTGTTTTATTCTTCTAAAAAAGAGGTTCGAACAATGGTTTTAGAACACCTATTCCCCGAAGACTGGCTGGAACATAAAGGAAGATACGCTTTTCTTTTAGGTGTGGTGTATTCTATCATCGGAGTGTTGATCGGCTCTATCTTATTTCCAGGCGATCCAGCTCTCGTGGCTGTGGCCTTCACTTCCCTCTTATTGCTGCCGGAATTGTATAAGATCTTTTCTATCGAAGAACGTCGGGAGTCTATGGAACAGCGGGTTTCGTTACGTTCCTTATGGCGTGATGATGCTGAAGTCGTGCGGATTTACGTGTTTTTGTTCTTAGGGATCCTTTTGGTGTATGCTATTGGAACTATTTTATTACCTTCATTTCAGACGAACAATCTGTTTCGGGAGCAGTTAGAGATCAGGTTCGGACAGGGCTTTGCGGGGAATGCGGTGAGTGGAACAGGTCTTTTCTTAAGTTTATTAACAAACAACTTCCTCGTCTTAATGGCTTGTTTCATCTTAGCTTTATTAACAGGTGATGGTGCTATTTTCTTAATCACGTGGAATGCCTCAGTATGGGGAGCGATCTTTGGGATTACAGCAAAGAATGCTGCTTTATTCTCCGGTCAGAATGCATTTTATCTGTTTGGAGTGATCATGCTCGTGGTATTTCCTCACATGATGATCGAAGCGATGTCTTATTTCTTAGCAGCGATCTCTGGAAGCATCATTTCAAAAGATGTTCTATTGGAAGAATTTGCGTCTCATCGTTTCCTGGAAGTGTTTGGATTTAACCTTTATCTATTGCTCTTCGGATTAATATTTCTGGTATTAGGAGCCTTAGTAGAAACATTTGTCTTACAGCACGTTGGCATTTACCAGGAAATCATCAGGATGAGCCTGCAGGTGGCAACAGGATAAATTAGTCGTTACAGTCTAATTCTACGTGATCAACTTCAATTGTTGTTCCTGAACTTGTTCCCGCATAAAAGGAAACATGATAGGTGGTTGACGTAGAGCAAGATATCGACCCTACTGATGAGCCATTGGCTCGTATACTTACGCTGCCGGACGTTTTTTCTATCTCAAACTCATTCATCGACGTTATGCTTACTTCTCCAAAATATCTTACTTCGTCGGAGCAAGCTACGCCAATTTGATTAGGATGATCTCTTCCATCATATATTAAGCGAGCTGGCCCGGCAGAAACGATCATAGAATGACTGGAGCTGTCTAAGCTGGCAGTGGTTGTTAAGCTATATTCTGAACATTCATCAAAAGAAGAAAGGTAGGCAGATAATGTTGATCCAGAAGATACTCTAGCACGGCCTCCACTGACGGTAGCTGATCCTCCTCTAACGTCCCAGATACATTCCTCTAAGCTTGTTCCGGAAAAATTGTCTGCTAACAAGCAGCCAGCATCTTCACAATCTGCTAATGGAGTACAGCCAGGCTCGTAAGGCGTACAACCAAGACCTTCTTCACAGATCTCTGCTGTCGTGCAGTAATCTGCAATATCTGCCGCCCAGTCTCCCGTACAGGAATCTCTCTCCCTAGCGTTGCCGTCAAAACAGCTGAGGACATATTCACAAGGGTTTTCTATACAACTTCCTTCATCGCATTCTACTTCACACGTTTCATAGAGAGTTCTTACCCCACAATCATCTTCAAGGTAGGAATTTCCCCCAGAGCCACAGACGAGTTCTGAAAAGGTCGGATGACATGTGTCATCATCGATGCAAACCCCTTCATCACATTCAACAACGCAGACTTCATATAATTCCCTGTCATTGCAATCATTTTCCCAGTAGGAATTTCCATCGGAGCCGCAGACAAGATCTCTAAACGTAGGAGTACAGGTATCAGATTCATCAACTCTGCCATCACAATCATCATCTTGGTCATTATACGATATTTCTTCAGGGATAGTATTCATGCAGCCGGAGACTCCCAGTAGAGGAGTAATATTCCCACTTCCAGCAATAATATCGCTTAAGCTTGCAGTCCAAGTATGATAAGCAGGGCAATCGATACTGTAAGTATTCGTGTAATTTGTAAGAATATCAGAAGGTAAGTCTACTAGCAATTCTTTCACGCAAGATAAAATAGGCTTAATAGAGCTAGCTCCGTTTGGTGCATAGTCTGAAAGATCAATAATTAAATCAGTTCGCTCTCTTAAGGATTGATTTAGTTGTTGGGGAATAACACATGCTGTACTTGAACCACCCCCCGGAAACCTATCTAAAAAGGCTCTGGCGGCAACGTTATTATTGTCATCACTGCTGCTGTCATACAAATCACAGATGGCTGAAGCAGCCTTAAGGATGATTTTATGGATGCTGTTATGAGGGAATATCTTTGGTGCTGTCAACAGCTGAGGATGGTCAACTTGAAATACTTCAAAACCGTCTCCGTCCCAGAAGACTACTTTGGCATTTGTTACCGGATCAAGGCGTTCTGTCCTTATTTTGATCAAGACACTTTCTCCCGTCTGGTCGTCAGGGAAATAGACATTGCCACTTAATCCTGTTGTTCCTAGCTTGACTCGATAGCCTTGAGCGGTAACACTAGTGGATGTATGCGAAGGAACACAGATATTTTTTCCTTCATCAGAATCTTCAACGCACACCAAATCGTCTAAACAGCTGGAATCTCTGCCATCAAGGCATTCTGCTCCGTCATTCCCCACACAGGCTCCATTGACGCTTGTTTGGTCATCATCACAGGGCTTGCATCCGGAGCCTAGCCCTAAAGCGGCTACTAAGGCAACTACAGCGCTAATTCTTCTGATCATAGGTCAAAAAAGGAGGGCTCTTTTAAAAACATTTCCGACGAGAATTTACTGATGAGTCTATCTCTTTCCATTCTCTCCATGCGGCTTACAGACATCATAAAAATCACATTTCCCGGATGACCATTTGCATAACGGAGTTACCGTTCGAGAATAATCATGGATGGATTCTGTAAGGGAGGTGTGAGCATGGATAAGCTCTATCTCCCGTTTTGCCAGATTTAACAGCTCTTCATCGACATCCATCAGCTTTAATTTATGCCGAAGAAAGAAAATTCCCACTTTTGATGGCGGCTGCCCATGTTTTTCTTGATAGAGCAAAGAATAGATGGCCAACTGCAGCTTGATGCTGTCTTTAATGTCAAACGTGCTGTTGGTCTTATAGTCAATGATATGAACTTCATCCTCGACATGCTGGATGGCATCGATAAAACCACGTACAGAATAATTATCGGAAGAGAATTCCTGCTCTCGAACCGGGGTGAGTTTCTGGAATGCCTCCACTAAACTCGTGCCGTTCTGGAAGTTTGTGGCAAGATTCTCTGAAAAATGATTCCCCCAATTCATGATCATCATCATCGTCTCTTCAAAATAAAATCTTTCCTGGTCAGGGCTGAGATGAAGCTCTTTCAACTTCGCTTGGTAAGCATTCCATTGAAACAGCAATAGCTTCTGCAGCGTCTTCTGGATCTCTTGTGGGAAATCTTCTTTGCTCCAGCTGGTAACATCAACATCATAGAAATATTGCAATGTAGAGTGAGCGATGTTCCCCCGTATCTGGTGGACATTTGACAGAGTAGGGAGCTTTTCGATGTACTGATAGTAATATTTCCTTTTACATTGCTTAAATGTATTGATGGATGATGGTGATTCAATTCGCTTTGCCAATAGCTTTAGTAAAGCTATCATCAAAGGTGGGTTTCGTTGACATGCAAACGAGCAAAGCAAGTTTGCTCGCATGTCACAGTTCAAGCCCACTAGACGATCCTTACCCAAATACTTTGGTAAAGCTATCGTCAAATGGTGGAAATGCTCAGCTTGATCCCACTAAAGATAATAACCTCATTAACCTCCTCTTTTCTATAAAAGGAGGAAAAGACTTTCTTTATATGCTTTTCGAGTTATGACAGTAAATTAAACTGTTTCCATGTTAAAAGTACGGCTGGATAAAGATATACAACACAAACAGCAGTGAGAGAACTGTTATCACCTGCTCCGGTTTAGACCAAACATCAAGAGGACCGATAAATGGGTATTTCCAAGGGTACAAGATAAAAACGGGGTCTTTATCTGGCCAATCCAGCAGCAAATGAGAGCAGTATGCTAAAGCAAAGAGCCACCATTCTGCTGGCCGAAAGATGGCAAATATTCCAGTAAACAGCAGAGCACCTATCATTGAATGGAATAAAGGAGTTCTCGCCACAATGTGATAGCGCTTTTCGTGGCAAATTCTATCAATAATTCCCCTAACGCTCCGCGCGCCGTTCTTCAGATAGATATAGATATGGTCAATGTCAGCTAAAGTTGCGCCGAGAATGAAAGCAAGATAATGCCCCGTCAACTTCCCAAGAATAAGTCCAAGAATAGCGTGTAGGAAAATCATCTATAGGGGATATATTGGTGGTATATAAATTATTATGGAAACAGCAATATGCTATCGCTTTTTCCCTTCTTGGATAATTCTTTTGATGAGTGCTACAGTAAATACTTGCGAGAGATGGTTCTTTCTCGCTTCCTGTGAAACGTTCTTGCAGATTTCCTGCTCTCTTTTTTTGTCTGTTATGGGTAACCCCGCTGTTTTCTTGAGGTTGAGAATTTTCTTTGCCAACACCAGCCGTTTGCTGACTAATTCTAGGAATAGTTTATCCAGCAAGTCAATCTCTTTTCTCCATCGCTTCAACTGCTTCTCGAATCTCTTATCCATACCGGAGGAATGATAAGAACATTTATAAATACACCCTCTCCCCAGAAAATAATGTCCAGACCACTGCCACCAACGGATGATCAACAGATTTTAAGGGTACGGCTGCCTATCAAAGATGAAATTCTAGGAATTGTCAAACAGCGTTTAGGTGGGAGCAGGATGAGAGTTCTTTGCCTTGATGGAAAGGAACGGATATGCAGAATTCCCGGAAGGCTGAGGAGAGCATTATGGGTAAGGGAAAATGATGTGGTCATCATCGAGCCTTGGGAGTTAGGCGGCGATGAGAAAGCAGATGTCATCCATAAGTACAAGAGCAAGGTTGAAGTGGAATTCTTGAAGAAGAAAGGATATCTTAAAAATATAGAAGAAGATTTCTAGGTTGAAACGGCTAGTTCTGGGTATCTATAAAGAATGACAGAAATGCTTATTAAATATTTTTCAAGTACTTCCTCTGAGGTTCATATGGCACAAAGCAAAGGAAAATTAGTCATCTACACACTCTTATTGTTAGTCTTATTTTTCAGCGTGATCAACATCCTTGTTTCCTTAAGCGGACGGGCGTTTTCTTTAGAACTGTTAGGATTGATCGTTCTGCTCTTCTTAACACTTCTTGGTTTTGTAGGATATGCCAAAGGATGGGGTGAACGGTCGTTCTTTATCGTCTTTTTGCTGTTTCTTGTCAATCTTGTGTTGATGTGGTATTTCCTAGATTCATTATATGTCGTTTTGCTGCTCATCACTTTAGCGGGGTTCATGATGTCCGTTCCGACGAGAAGGCGGCAGAGGAAAAGAGCAAAAAGAGCATCTTCGCTTGCTTCTCCAGGACCGTATAGTGAAGTGTTTGATTCTGTCGCTCCAACGAAGCCTTTAACTTCAAAGCCTTCGTCTTCTAGTTTCTCCGAGAGTATTCCCGCTGTTGAGGTCTATCATGATTCTCCTTCGTCAGGTGATGCTCCAGAAGCTTCATCTGAAGCTAAAGGAAGTGCCGTCAGCGCAAAGTTTTCTCCTGGCAAGTATGTAGCCAGCAAGAACAGCAACAACTACCATGAGCCAAAATGCGACTGGGCGAAGAAGATCGCTAAAGTACGTAGGGTATGGTTTGCTACGAAGGAAGAAGCATGGGAAAAAGGATATAAAGCTCATTCTTGTGTCGGGAAGTAAGTTTTGTGTGGTTTGTGGGATTTCAAGTTATTTACAAGAAGGGCATAGTTTCAAAAAAACAAGGCAACAATTAAATATATTATCTTCTCTCCATGATCAATGCCCTTTTCCCTTGAGTATCAATCTTATAGAAGGCTAGAGAACTGGAACTCGTTCCATAAGATCATTCCCTTAGAGAAATTAATAGATCGTAAAAGCAAGCTGTTTCCCTTGGCTAAGAAGGTCTATGCTCTTGTTCGAGAGCTGTATGAGCATCTTCCCTTGCGGAAAAATGGAGAGAAACCCTTTGTCCATCCCACCCATGTAGCCTATTTCTTGAGGAAATCTGGCTGCAGCGATATCGTTGTCCTTGCCGGCTTGCTGCACGATTATGTTGAAGAGTATCATGATCTCTATCATCGCGATGGTATGGAAGAATTGTCTCAACGATTCCAAGGAGATTTTGCTCTGCTGAAACCGTTAGTTGTGCTCCTTACCCGGGAGAAGGAAGAATCTTACTATAGGTATATCTCCCGCATCTTTAAAGAGAAAAATAAGGTGCATAAGCAGGCTGCTATCCACATCAAGCTTGCTGACAGGATCCATAACGTGTTAAGCATCGAGACATTCAACGGGCAGGAGCGAATCTATGAATGTTTCAAGAACCTGTTCATATTGAATAATGTCAAGAAGTATCTCTTGGAATTGTATGGGCCGCAGATGTGGAATGGCAGGATCAATAATGTTACGGAACTATTGTTCAACAAATGCATCAAAGCTACCTATGATGCCTGCATCCATATCTATCACCATCCTTCCGTTTCCGGTGTTGAGAAGACATACACTTTGTTGCAGCTGGCTTTCAAAAAATTCATGTACCTCTATTCTGGGTTGGAAGCAGTGACAGACATTCCCCAGAATGAGTCCCATCTGGCGAAATTGTATTGGGGGATCGTCAGGAAATATGATGCCCTGCTGCATCATGAAGGAAAGATGTTCAGATCACGGGAGCTGCAGGAGCTGCAGTTTTGCAAGAAATTCTTTAAAGATTATCATTTCAGCAATGAACAGCTTAAAGCTATCGTGGATTACAAGGATGCTTATGCTTTTAAGGAAATGTTGGCCAGGCTGCTCTACAATCCCCATTACTTTATGTCCTTGTTTGTAGCAGCAGAACTCTCCAAGCAGAACCGGCTGAAGAAGATTCATGGCTTTCAGAAGATGCTGGGATAGTTCTTCGTACAATTCTTCCGGGAATCTCTATGAATCCTTATTCTTCAGATAATATATCGCTAACCCTACAGCAGCAATACTGATAGAAGCATCGGCAATGTTAAACGCCGGCCAGAAGGTGAAGCTGATAAAGTCGATGACGTACTGCCTGAAGATTCTGTCAAGGAGATTTCCCATCGTCCCGCCGAGAAAGAGGGCAAAGAGTATTTGAGGCAGTTTTTCTTTGGGCAGGTCATTGTAGAAGTAGATCAAGAGACAGGCTACAGCAAAAGATATCAGCGTTAATGCCAATGTCTGGTTTTGTAAGATGCCGAAACCTGCTCCAGTGTTTTTCGTGAAAGTGATGCTGAGGATACTAAGATTTAGCTTTGGCTGAAACGTGACGATAAGGTATTTTAAAATCTGGTCGATGATAATAGTGGCTAGTGTTATTGTAACAAATA
>DATDXI010000077.1:0-4043 GCA_035289385.1 Candidatus Nanoarchaeia archaeon
CCTTTCGGCAATTTAGTATTTTAAAGTAGTTACTCATATTTTGAGGGATTTTAAGGCGAATTAGCCTTGGTTTCTAGATCCTTGTGGTTTATTTAGCTTGTTGTTGGCTAAATGTCCCACAGAAAGATTTAAGAGGGCTATGGTATTTTCAGTAGAGATGGAAAACAGAATGAAGTCATCAGTTATCGTGTCAATGAGATTATGGCTCTTTGTTGTGATTTTGGTACTATTTTCTATTCCTTTTGCTATGGCTAAGCCTGATTTAGCAGAAATGATCAATCACTTTGGGCAGGAGCTTCAAGGCCAGGAGATACCAAAGCCAGCATCTTCTTTTTTAGGTGATCAAAAAATAAATCTGCACATCCTTCAGAATGATGGGGAAGATTTGGTTGTAGGGATAGTGACAGAGCAGGGGAAAATTAAGAATTTGATCGTGGCAGAAGTGAAAGATCCTACGTTAACAATATCCACTGATGAAGATACCATTGAAGCGATTCTTACCAGGGAAGATAAATTCTCTGTCATCAAACAAGCATTGGATGATAAGAAACTAACCTATAAAGCAGTTGGGTTTAGCAACAAAGTAAAATTTTGGTTTGCAAAAACAGCAGCAAAAGCATTTGGCTTATTCAATAAGAATGATGATGCTGAGGGTGCTGAAGTGGAAGTCTTTGCGAAAGTAAATGTTGATGACATAGCAAGTGGAGATGAAGAGACGAATGAGGGCAATACTGACGACGGTGCTGATGATGGGGAATCAGGTGAAGGGACTAATGATGCTTCTGCTGAAGGAAATAGTGATGATGCTCAGCAGACAGATGCTGCCGCTGAAGTAGAAGATAATCAGCAAAAAGTGCATATTGTCAAATTGATTGAAGGAGGATTTCCAGAAGAAGATATAAGCATCAAGGTGGGAGAGACTGTCCAGTGGCTGAATACGCGCAGCGGGCGGTTTAAAGATGGAATGATTATCGGCACGATGGCTTGCCGTGACATCAAGAGTGACATTTATGATCCTGGGGAGAGTTATTCTTACACGTTCACTAAACCCGGAAAGTGTGTCATTGTTGATGGTATTTATACCACGGAAACGATGGATGTTATCGTTTCCTGAGATGATGGTTGAGGCAGCCAATAGGGTAGGCGATAGAAAAAATGAAGATAGCTTTTTTTGGTGTGGAAGCATCTGAAGAGGGGTTGATCCAGAGATCTTTTCCTAACGATGATATTTTCTTTTCTGAGAAAAAGATGACTAAAGGCTCGTTAGCCAAAATGAAGAATGTCGAGGTTCTCGTCGTTTTTGTCGATTCACCTGTTTCTTCTGATGTTATACGTGCATTGCCGAAGTTGAGAGGCATTGCTACGATGAGCACAGGCTTTGACCATATTGATATTGAAGAATGTAAAAAAAAAGGGATTGTTGTCTGCAATGTTCCTTGTTATGGTGAAAATACGGTTGCGGAGCATACCTTTGCTTTGCTCTTGGCCATGAGTAGGAAATTGTTGCCATCCATCGAGCAGGAAAAGAGAGGCAGCCTTCACCCTAGAGCGCTGCGTGGCTTTGATCTTCAGAGGAAGACGTTAGGAATTATTGGTTGTGGGAACATTGGCCAGCATGTGGCAAGAATAGCTCAAGGATTTCAGATGAAAGTGGTCGTGTTTGATCTTTATCCTAATAGGAAGTTAGCTGCAAAGCTTGGGTTTCAATATGTTTCTTTGCCAAAGCTCTTGGGCAGTTCTGATATAGTCACCATCCATGTTCCTTACAACAAGCATACTCATCATCTCCTAGGAAAGAAAGAATTTTTGCTGATGAAGAAAGGAGCGTATCTTATCAATACTGCCCGTGGTGGGATCGTGGATACGGATGCTTTAGTCCAGGCATTAAAAAATCATCATCTTGCTGGTGCAGCTTTGGATGTATTGGAAGAGGAAGACCATATGTGTGAGGAAGTCAAGCTGCTGACTGAAGCGGGACAAAAAGAATGTAATCTCTCCACACTTCTAGAAAACCATATCCTTCTGCAGATGCCTCATGTTCTTGTCACCCCACATAATGCGTTTAACACCAAAGAGGCGCTGCAGAGGATCTTAGATATTACTCTGGAGAACATCAAGAGCATCAAAAGAGGGAAGCCAAGGAATAGAGTGGGAAGGGGATAGCAAAATATTTGTTAAGAGGTTGCGAGCTCATTTCTTATCATCATTAAAACAATTCTTCAGAGCTTTGCAGGCTATCATCATCATTAACTACAAAACCTTGCAATTCTCCAAAGACTTTGTCATCTGATACATATTTTTCTTTGTTCATAATCGCTTCTGCGGCAATCATGTTGCGGTTATGAGAAATGATCAAGGCTTTGCCGTCTCTTGGCAGCTGCTCGTGGAGGTCACGGATAAGTTCTATAAGCTGTTCTCCATCTTTCTTAGCAGGAAGATGATGAATGGGCAAACCAGCATGATCATCATATTGGCCGGGGAGAAGGGGTTGCTTTGGTTCTTGGTCTCCCCACCAGCCATAGACATCTAAGCCACCAGCTCTTCCATCAACGTGTGGCTTTTTGCCAGTAACTAGTTCTGCCGTTCTCTTACTGCGGTATGCCCGTGAGCAGATGATCAGATCAAACTGGGGAAGGCGTTGTTTGAGGGCAAGGCATTCTTGCAGGCCTCCATTCGTAACATCATTCTTCTCATCGTCCCATCCGGCATGTTCTAGCACATAAACAGCTCTCATGTTTCAGTGAAGGGTGTCTGATTATAAATATCTTGGGGAAAAAGAATATATACTCTATTGTCTCTTAGCTCATTATGGGGGTTGGAGAGCTTTTACCTATTTTTGGATCGAAGACGAAGGTGCAGGAAATCCTTTGTCTTCTTTATGATGCAAAGGATGTTGTCCGGCAGGGATTTTATAGCTCAGAATTACAGAAGGTCAAAGAATTCTGTTCTGCCAACAAGCTCTTCATCGTAGAGTCGCCATTTAAGGTTGTTTTAGCTGATGGGAATAGATTCTCCAACAAAGGCATTCGGCTGGACTTAGATAATCCCCGTCTTGGAATGGTCTTTGTTTATATTTCTAAAGATGAAATAAAAGCACATGAAGGATTGTTGTATGAGACTCTTCATGATGACCAAAGGTTAGGGTTATTGTTGGGCTATCCTTCTTGCTGCGTGGAGTATTTTATTTCTCATTTTTCTGCTGCTAATCCTAATCCTCAGATAGTTTCATCAAACCCGTTTACCAATATATCTCAGCGTGAACAAGATTGTGTTTTGATAAGTCATTTTCCTTGCTCTGCTGATTGTCAGGAAAGTATTGCTTTAGGCAAGAAGTATTTAGAGATCCTAAAGAATGTTGATCAAGATCGTGCAAAAGAGATATTTGATGTGCTTCAGGAGTCTTCATTCATCCATTAAAAAAGCTCTATTGGTCTGGTCAATCCTTTCTCCACCATCATTTCCGTTACTCGTGTTCGATAGTTTCGTTGCGCTGCTTTATCTCTGCTGCTGGTCCAGCGCTGTCTTTCTATGCAGAGTTGTTCTAGCGCTTCGCTGCCAAGCTGTTCCATCATCTTTTTCATGAGATCAAGATGAGGCAGGAGATCATCGCTCGGCAAGTAGATTCCAGAAGGAGCGCATTGGACAGTGCCATCATAAGGGCATTTTCTGAGGATATCATAGACAGTTAGCGCTATGTTCTTCTGCTCTTCCTGATGATCTTCCAGCTGTCCCTGATGTTCTTCCCGCTGTCCTTCTACCGTCCAGAATGATGCTGATGATAATAGCTGATCTGCCGTTGCAAAATGATATCTTGGTGTTGCCCGTAGCTTCCCTGGCAGCAGTTCGTAGGGTGTTGAAGAGATGGCAATCGTAAGATCATTATCGGCCATAGCTATGATTTCAGCTATTTCAAAATGCCGTGTGGAGAGGTACGGTCTTACAATCTCCGAGAATTCTTGTGCTGATGTTGCTATTGCTTCATTAAACTCTGGAGAAGTTGGCCCTTCGTGCGTGGGCTCATGTGGTCCTAAGGATCTTGCTCT
>DATDXI010000078.1:0-30964 GCA_035289385.1 Candidatus Nanoarchaeia archaeon
CATCGAAGAGCGGCTTCCTTTTCGAAACAGCTGATTTTTTGGAAGTACGCTTCCTTCCTATCCTCCGACATCAGCTAGAAGTACAGGAAAAAGCAGATAAGCCCGGAGCTGAAGCAGTAGATCTTTCTAACGTACGGAAGATGATCGGGGAGATCAAAAGAAAGCTGGATAAAGCTATTGTTATTGCCGAGGAAGCATTCAAGCGCTTCCCACCGCAAGATGAAGAAGACCGCCAATTGATCATGAAGCCGCTAAGAAAAATTTACACGTTGAGACAGCTTCTAGATGATAAGAAAAGATATGGATTGAAAGGATTAGAAGGAGATGAATATCTCGCTCTGAAATTAAACGAAGTCGTGAAGATGTTTGAAGGGTTTAGTAAAGGCCTTCATCATCCAGAAGCTTTCGCTGACAAAGTGATGGGGATCATCAAAGGAAATAGGGAAGGAAAAACGATCAGCGGCGGCTTAGAATTATTCCCCGAAGGAGTAACACCAAAACAATACTTTGAACAGCGGAAAAAGGAAAATACCTTGCTGCGAAGAAAGCCGGTCAAGATGCTGGAACATAAGCGGATAGCAAAATATAATGAACTTATCATCCAATGGAAAGCCGCGCAGGAAGCAGGTGACACGGCAAAAGCGGACAAGATCAAGAGAAAGATGAACGACATGCTTATTATCGCAAAAGAGCTGGAGATCAAGAAAGCAGAACGGAGAAATGATACTGCTGCGGTCAGACGATTAAAAGCTGAAGTGAAAAAGTTAGAAAAATAGTCTATAAACTATTTCCAAAAAGAAACAAGATAACAAATATTTATTCTATCTTCAACTTTTTCCCTAAAGCTTGCCCAGGCAATCCAGATTCCGAAAAGATAGCTCGAACGCTTCCCGTTCTTCCATGCAAAGCAGATACCTTCCCTTTGATAACTTTGCCTGCTGGAGATGTCCAGGAAACAGTCTTTCCGATAGCTTTCTCTGCTTTTTCAGCAGTATCCGCTACCTTTAAAACCATCTGTTTTGGGTTAACATGATGCCGTCCTTGCCTAAAATGTACCACAACTGCTTCCATGACCTCTTCAAACCGTGGCTTATTTATAAAGTTTCTGCTGATGATTCAGTATCTTCACTACATCTTCCGGCTGTTCAGCAATAAAATCTGCCCCTGCCTCTCGAAGAGCTTGAGGAGAATTATAGCCCCACGAAACAGCAATGATCTTTATCCCTACCTTATGACATGCTTCAATATCTCTCAGCTCATCTCCGATGTATATTACTTCCTTCGACTGAAGATCGAGCTTGTCCAGAATCTTCTGCAGGGAACGGTGCTTCCTAAACAGACCGCTAGAATAGATGGAAGGAATCTTCACTTTATGCTTGTCAAGAACATGCTGGACCGTATCTTTTCTATTGGATGTGAGAATAGCCACTGTATATTTTTCTTGTAAATCTCGGATCATCTCCACAACCCCTGGAAACAGTTTAGCCAGCTGCAGCTCTTTTTGGATGATTTTCTTCCCCCGCCACATCAGATAGGGAACTTTCCATAGAGAGATGCCCATATCCTGTTTGATCACATCGATAGCCCGCTTATCCCTAATTTGGGAAAGATTGATCTTTCGGTAGCCGAACTGCTCTGCATGCTCATTGACGGACTTGGCCACGATCATCATCGTATCTGCCAACGTTCCATCAAAGTCGAAGATAACTGCCTTGATCGTATGATGCAAAATCTTCGTTGGAGTAGCCATTCTCCCGAGAAAGTTACTCTGTTATAAATATCTTATTGACCATCCAAATCATTAAAAACAGACTCAGCAGAAGAATCCCATGATTAAAGGGCAAGTTGTTTCAGGAGACTTTTCTAAAATCGTGATGAGGATAAAAGCCCAGGAGAAAGTAGAATTAGGTGAGTTAGTTGTCATCGAAGACAAGGGTGAGAAATTCATCCTTCAAGTATATGACCTGATCTACGGCAGCCAGATTTCCCCGCAGAATCTGGAAATGGTAGCAGGAATGAATCTCGAAGAAGGTGATTTTTCCATCATCGATGAAACGCTAAGAAATTATCAGCTTGCTTTCCTCAAGCCAGTCTTGAATGTCAGCGGCAACAGCAAAACCTGTAAAACCTTGCCTGCATTCTTCTCCAAAGTACGCACTATTCAAAAAGAAGATCTTTCTTTTGTAACCACCCCCCCTTACCCTTTATTTCTAGGAAAATTACGCTCAGGAAGCAAAGAATTGGATTTTGATATCTTTTTGTCAGGAAAGGAGGTATTGAGCCATCATGTTTTAATTCCTGCAAGTACGGGCAAAGGCAAGAGTAATCTGATGAGTTGCATCCTCTGGGATATCGTTGGAAAAAATTACGCTGGCATGTTAGTGTTAGATCCGCATGATGAATATTATGGCCGAACCGGCTTAGGATTAAAGGATCATCCTTCTCACAACAGTATCTCTTATTACACGCCGTACTCTCCACCGCCAGGAGCAAAGACATTGAAAATAAATATTACAAAACTGAAGCCCGAGCATTTTCAGGGAGCAATCGGTTTATCTGATCCGCAAAGGCAATGCTTGTTTGTCTACCATAAAAAATTTCAGGAGAACTGGATCGAGCATCTGATGAAAGAAGATCGCATCGAGAACGTAAAATTTCACGAAGATACTATGTCGGTGGTAAAAAGAAAATTAGTTTCTCTGTTGGGATTAGACTTTCAGAACGGAATGTTGAGCTGCCAAGGGGTGTTTGACAGCATTGCGGGAGAAAACACGATCAGCGAGATCTGCCTGGAATTAGAGCAAGGAAAAGTGGTCATCGTAGATACCAGCTATTTTTCCGGCTCTATCGAGATATTGATCGGCAGCATGATCACCACGGAAATTTTTCAAAAATATAAGTATTACAAGAAACAAGGACAGCTGGCAGAGAAGCCTGTCGTATCTATCGTGCTGGAAGAAGCTCCTAGAGTCTTGGGAAAACAAGTGCTGGAACAAGGCAGCAATATCTTTGATGCTATCGCCAGAGAAGGGCGGAAATTTAAAGTTGGCTTGATCGCCATCACCCAATTGCCATCAGAGATTCCAAAAAATATCTTGGCGAACATGAACACCAAAATCATCTTGGGCATCGAGATGAATTCCGAACGGCAGGCTGTCATCGAAAGCTCTCCGCAAGACTTATCTCAGGATAACCGCAACATCGCTTCATTAGATAAAGGAGAAGCGTTGGTTACTTCCACGTTCACTAAATTTGCCGTTCCCATTAAAGTTCCATTGTTCAAGGAATTTGTCAAGAAAGATAAGGCAACGGAAAGTGTCCGACAGAGTTATGTTGGATTTAGCTAAAAATATTTTACTTCTTCGTTTGCTCTTCAACCTTCTTCCCTAAGAAATATGATGTAAACATCACCGCAATAAAGATGAGGGGAGACAATGCAGGAAGGATACCATCACCGGAAAAATACATCGAAGCGCCTGCTCCTATGAAATCTATCAAGAAACCTGCATAAGCCCATTCTTTTACCGTGCGGAACTTCCATTGGAATATTGCAAGTACTCCCAATACTTTTGCTACGCCCAGAATGATGTTCAGATAAGCAGGATATCCTAAATGAGTCATGACCACTATAGAACTCTCCGTCTGTAAGAGCTCTGATATGCCTGACATCAGCATCGCCAGGCAGAAGATGACAGTTACAACCCAATACAATACCTTCATGGTCTTTGGCTTCATGCTCTTTAGATTACAACTAGGAGTATTTATAGTTTCCTGCAAGATTTGGCGGGAATACGACCACGGTGATGTTGATTTCAGGACGAATACCTATGTCTTGACAGTCAAGAAGATTATTGAAGCTGAAAGAAATAGGGGAAACCGTTCCAAGAGACTCCCAGTTATGAACGAAGCTTAAGCGCTTCAGCAACAGGTCTACCTAATCATCCCTTTTTTAATTTTTGCCATGACTCGGTCAATCTCGTCCATGTTCACTTCATGCCTTGTCTGAGGCATGGTTTCTGTAGCCTCCGCTGCTTTTTCGAGCATGGTCTTGACAAATGGCGACTCTATCATTTTCCCTTTTTTGTTGTCTATCATTGCCTAGATGAAAAAGAAGTGGTATTTAAATTTTTGGCAAAAGAGGGCTCTGCAGAAAGTGTAGGGTAGCAGCCATTAGGTCGAACCTCTCAGCAAAAGTATCTGAACGACAAGAGAGGGATAGTTGTTGCCTTATTATAACAACTATAGCAGCTATAGCGTATAAATATTCCTTCATTCAATCTTAAGATCTTATTCCTACAAATCGATGAACCTTATTGAGAATAAGTATCAATAAAGTTTATAAAGAAGAAATACTATAAGAAGAAAAAGAAATAACCATGAAATCTACCCCCATAACGATATTTGTCTTGATAAGCTTCTTATTTATTCTTAGCTGTTCCTCGCCACAACCCATACCTCTAGTACCTCAACAAGAGCTAACAGTAGCCGCAACATTCTATCCACTTTACGACTTAACAAAAAGCATCGTCGGAGATAAGGGAACAGTTTACTCTATCGTTCCGGCAGGAGTTGAGCCTCATGAATATGAGCCAAATCCAAGTGATCTTCAAAAACTGAGTGATGCTGACGTTTTTGTCACGATGGGTATTGAATTTGCTGAATTTGAAAAAGAGTTAGGAGAAGTACATCCTACTGCAGAGATTATTGCTGCAAGTACAGGGATATCATTACTAAAAGCAGAAGATGAACACGCAACGAACGACCCCCACATCTGGCTTTCTCCAAAAAATGCCCAGAAGATGGCGCTGAATATCATGACAGGAATTGCAGAAGCTGATCCACAGCAAAAAGAATATTATCTTCGGCAAGGACAACAGCTGATTGATGACCTGAATGCATTAGACATGGAATTTAAAGAAAGTCTTGCTTCATGTACCAAAGAGGTCATCCTTGTAAACCACAATTCTTTTTCATACCTTGCTAGAGATTATGGCTTCAAAACAATTGCCATCAGTGGTTTAGAGCCTGAAGCAGAGCCTACCCCCCAGCAGCTAGCAGAGTTGGTCACGGAAGCAAAGAAACATAGTATAAAATATGTGTTTTACGAGGATCTTATTGACCCCAGAGTTGCCAAGACTATTGCTGAAGAGGTTGGAGCGGAAACGTTAAAGTTAGATCCACTAGAAGGGTCTGCAGATCCATCGGCAACATACACCTCTCTTATGAGAAAAAACTTGCTGGCGCTTCAGCTAGCTTTAGAATGTAGCTAGAACATTTATATACCTTCAAGAGATAGTAGAATAAGAAAATAAAAAAGAAGAAAAGAAATAAAATAAAAAAGAGATCATTGACCCATGGCCGCAAAACCACTCATCTCCGTATCAAATCTTCATTTTTCCTATGGAGAAAATACGATCTTAGAGGATATTAATGTGGAGATCGTAGAGCATGATTTTATTGCCTTGATCGGTCCAAATGGTTCTGGAAAAACCACACTGGTCAAAGTCCTTCTGGGGCTTCTTCAGCCAACATCTGGTGAAATATTTTTATCCATCCCAAAAGAAAAAATAGGTTATGTTCCTCAACGGTATACCATCGATAAGACATTTCCCGGAACCGTTGAAGAGATTCTTATCACCAAAGAAGGAGAAGCTATCAAGCAGACTGGTATCAAAGATCTCCTCAAAAAAAAGTTTATCAGCCTTTCTGGTGGTCAACAGCAGCGTGTACTCATTGCGCTAGCATTGCAGGGAAGCCCAAAGTTATTGATTTTAGACGAGCCTACTGCTGGGGTTGACGTACAGGCTCAGCAGGCATTTTATGCATTACTGAAACAATTAAACAAGAAAGGGATAACCATCATCCTTGTCACTCATGAAGTTGGTGTTCTTTCCTCATTAGTTAAGAAAGTACTCTGCATCAATCACCGCATCTGCTGTATGGGTCATCCGCAAGATATGCCAAAATTATTGAAGCAGATGTACGGGCAGCATTTCATCCACCACCATGAGCATAATCACCCAGAGCATCATCCAAAAGACTCGACGCATAAAGGAGGACACCATCATGATTGAAGCGTTGAGTTATGGATTCCTCCAATATGGATTCATGCAGAAAGCGTTGCTCGGCGGGATTGCTATAGCCCTCTGCTGTGGTTTAGTCGGGCCATTCCTCGTCTTAAGAAGATTATCTTTATTAGGCGATGGATTAGCCCATCTCGCTTTTGGTGGAGTTGCCTTAGGTTTGCTTCTCGGGGTAAATCCTATTATTGCTGCCTTGATCACTGTCGTCCTGGGAAGCTTCTGGGTAAGGTCTTTGGTAAAGAAAAACATCTATGGAGATGCCGCTATCGCCCTTTTGCTGTCCTTAGGAGTCGGTTTAGGAGTAGTCATCATCGGCATCGTCCGGGGCTTTAATACAAATCTTTACAGCTACCTCATCGGCAGCATCTTAGCCTTAAGTATCACCGATATTATCATCGCTTTTTCCTTGTTGATGGGTGTCATTATCTTCTTGCTGTTCTTCTACAGGGATATGTTCCACCTAACATTTAACGAAGAATTAGCTCAGTTGAGCAGGAAAAATATCCCTCTGGCAAATTTCTTGTTTACGATCCTCATTGCCATGGTTGTTGTGGTTAGCATCAGAGCTGTTGGAATATTACTTGTTTCTGCCTTGTTAGTTATCCCTACCTTGGTAGCGCTGAATATTTCCAAATCATTTAAGCAGACGTTGCTGATTTCCTCCATCAGCTCTATAGTAGCTGTTATCTTCGGGATAATCTTCTCCTTTATAGTTGACATCCCACCGAGCGGGTCGATCGTTCTTCTTTTGTTTGTTGGTTTCTTTGGCACACAGATGTATAAGAAATTAGCGTAGAAATATTGACCAGGTGCCTCATAATTCTAAATCAGGATTTCTTTCCAGAAAAACCTTGGAAAAAAGCATAGCCGGCATTGTATATCGTACTGTTATGCCTTCCAGCAGTTGCACCATAGCCGGGCAAGCCGCTTAACTCTCCTGCTGTTCTCCATCTAGCTAGAAGAACTTGCAGCAGACCTTTCTTCCCATCATAATAATACGCTTTATCTAAACTAGCTAATCCACCTGCAACTGTTCTAGCACTTCCTCCTTCCTTTTCTTGATAACTCCTCTGCATCACTTCCAACAGCCGTTGAGGATAATAGCCTAGAGAAACAGCTTCCAGCAATCTCTGATGACGCATCTCTTCAGTCATGCTGATAGGCAAGCCATAACGATCAAATGTTGATGAATAGAAAGTTCCTTTTGTGCCAAAGACCGTAACAGAATTTTCTTTGCTATATCCTATCAGTTCAGGATATTTTGCTAAGGCCGCAGGATATTTCAAAACATCTCTACGTTGAAGGTCAAAATACTGCAACATTTTCCTTGCAGGGATAGTAACCCCTCCATCTGCCATATCACCTCGGTCGATGACCACAGGCTTATGGAACTGGGAAGCATAACTCAAAGCAAGCTCAAACATCAAACTTCCATATCCAGGTTTGGCAGCAATTCGAAAGAGTTCCCATGCCCCACAGAAGAAATGAGTTTGGGCAAACCGATTATTGAAATCACAATAGCCAATGATAGCTTGCTTCATGATTTTATCTTCAACCACATCTAATTTTGGCGGCCCTTCAAACGATCCTCCAATTCCATCCGAGGGACGGTATGAGGTAATCTGTTGAAAAGAGGCATCACGCTGGCGTGAATAGCGTTTCGCAAAAGACAGCTGATTTTTTCTGACTAAAGGCCGTCCCTGCTCACTATAAGCTTGAGCCATCATCCTAGAATCCTGTTTGATGATGGCAATCACTTTCTCTATATCAAAAAGAATCAAAGAACTTTTGTAATTCAAAAGCGCTAAAGATTGGTGAGATTGCTCAAGCAGGAGAGCGCTCTTCGTTGTTTTATGCTCCTTAACGACAGCGATCAGCTGGTTGATTACCGCTTCAAAGGAACGGTCCGCAGACAATCCTTCTTCTAAGACTGCTTGAAGCTCTTGCAATGTTTCAGAAGTTGGATGTGCAGTTATTGCCTTTAGCTTTTTCTCAATATCCCCACCCTTTGCCGATAATTTTTTAAGGGTGTTATCATAAATCATTGCCTGCCGGATCAATTCAGAGATCTGCTGATCTTGTTGAAGGTAGAGTCCAAACCTTGCTCGAACAATTGCTTTTCTCAATCTTATAAAATTCTTTGCTGCATGATATTCAACTCTCTCTTCTTTCCTTAAGCCTCGCTCTAATAATCTTAGGAGACGCTGTGCTTCTATCTGTGTGGCAGATCTTGCTTCTGCTTTAGCTAATCTCAAAAGATCATGAAGCTCTACAAATTCACGGATGATAAAACGCAGTTCCTTATCAGCAAGACGAGTGATCGTGCTCATAGGAAGAGAAGAACTTTCATATTAATAAACCTACGCAAACCCCTTCATATACAACTGCCGTTTCTCCTCTTCAAACCGCTCAATGGCATACCGTAACATTGTTCTCGGCATCTCTTTATGCCACTTCTTCAAAAATTGTTCTAAAACATCTTGATCTCGTTTCCCTATTTCTCGCAGCATCCAGCCAACAGCCTTATGGATGAGATCATGACTATCATGCAGAAGACTTTCAGCAATTTGAAGAGTGTCATCAAAATTCTTATTTCTGATAAATTCGAACGTGCTGATGATAGCTATCCTCCTGTCCCATAAGCTCGGTGATCTGGCTAACGCAAATAAGATGCTCTTGTCTTTATCCAAGAGCCATTTCCCTAAGATCTTGTCACAGACACAATCGATCAGATCCCAGTTGTTGGCCCTTTCTTTATGCTGGAGGTAAAAATCAACAATTTCTTTGCGCTCTTCTTTCTGAAAATTATAGACGAGAATAAAGAATCCTGTCAGGCGGAACTCATGATATCTGCTGTATAATAATTCACGGACATCCTTTAATGGCAGGTCAACATATCTCTTTGCTAATGCCCTCTGCTCCGGAACAGTCAATCCTAAAAAAACATCGCCGTCTCCATATTCTCCTTTGCCTGTCTTAAAGAAACGAGAATATACCTGTGCTTTTTTTGGATCAGCAAGCTGATGAATCTCCTTTGACATATCTGCTAAAGAGAGATTAATGAACGTCATGACTATCTTCCTTTTTTCCTTTCTTCGCTATCCGTTCCAACATTGTCGTATAAGCTTCTTGAGCGCGTTTCATTTGTCCAGGAGGCGTAGCCTTCCAGAAAAATACACCATCTATTTCTCCACTCTCTACCTGCCCATCAGCACCTTCGTCGATGAACATAGTTCCTCCACCTTCTATCGTCAAGACATCTTCAACACTTTTTCCTGATTTCCCACGATCTTCATACGTGACAGTATGGGTTCTTCTATCGATACTGATTACTCGAGAATATATCCGAGCATTTCCAGAAGGAAACGGATCAACCCGTTTGCACCATGCCAGAGTTTGATTAACATAAGGTACCTGCTGCACAACCGCCGGAGGAGATGGAACTGGTTCAGGTGTCTGTGCCAGCAACGCTGCTGCCAATAAGAGATAGTTCATTTCTTTAGAAAACAAGCTCTCCATTAAAAATTTTCCTAAAGTTTTATTAAAAAATCCACACCAGCTATTTGAAAGATAGATTTATAAAAAGCTCTTTCTGGATAAAGATATGGCCATCAGAAAAGTCCTAGTTGCCACGCTTGGACATGTCGATCACGGAAAAACTTCTTTATTAGATAAAATCCGAAAGACAGCCGTGACCAAAGGCGAAGCTGGCGGCATCACTCAAGCAGTTGGAGTTTCTATCATCCCTATCGAAACTGTCCGAAAAATCTGCGGCAAATTACTAGACGCGCTAAAGCTCACCATTACTGTTCCTGGCTTGCTGGCTATCGACACACCTGGCCATGCCGCTTTCACTTCTCTAAGAAAACGCGGTGGATCATTAGCAGACATTGCCATTGTCGTTGTAGACATCAACGAAGGGTTTAAGCCACAAACAGTAGAATCTATCGAAATATTAAAAGCCAATAAAGTTCCTTTCATCATCGCTGCCAATAAAGTGGATATGCTTCATGGCTGGATGTATGATGAGAAGAAATTCTTGGTGCAGAACATCAATGAGCTGCATTATGAAACACAAAATCTGTTAGAAAGAAAAATGTACGAGCTGGTAGCTCAAGTAGCAGAGCAAGGGCTGAATTCAGAGCGGTTTGATAGAGTTTCAGATTATACTCAGCAGATTGCTCTTGTTCCGGTATCAGCAAAGACTGGCCAGGGGATTCCTGAATTATTGATGGTCCTTACCGGCTTAGCACAAAAATTCTTGGAAAAGAATTTGCATATCGAAGAGACCGGCTACTGTAAAGGAGTCATCTTAGAAGTTAAGGAAGATAAAGGCTTGGGAAAAACGATTGATGCTATTATTTATAACGGAAAATTAAGCGTGAATGATACCATCGTCGTTGGCGGTATTCAACATCCTATAGCCACAAAAGTCCGAGCCTTGTTGGAGCCGGCAGAATTGGCAGAGATGCGGGAGAAAAAAAGCAGTTTCAAGAACGTAAAATCGGTAACAGCCGCTACGGGAGTGAAGATTGCCGCTCCGGGATTAGACGAAGCTGTTTCCGGCATGCCTTTACGTTCCTGCAGTCCTGCGGACGTAAAGCAAGTGCAGCAAGAATTACAATCAGAGATCAGCCAAGTTGTTGTAGAGCAAACAGGAAAAGACGGTGTGCTGATAAAAGCAGATACCATTGGAGCATTGGAAGCGCTGAAGACGCTGCTGGAAGGAAAAAACATTCCTCTGGCTTCCGCTTCATTAGGCAATGTCAGCAAGAAAGACCTTTCCCAATTAGAGACCATCCATGACAAGGACGAATTCAAAGGCATCTTGCTGGGATTCAATATTAATGTTCCTCAAGATATCGCGGAATTGGCGAAAGGTAAAGATCTCAAGATCATCGTTCATGATGTTATCTATAAAATCATCGAAGATTATGAAGAGTATGTTTCTACCTTAAAGAAACGCATCGAGATGAAAGAGCTCAATTCTTTAGTCCGGCCCTGCAAGATAGCCGTGATGAAAGGGTATGTCTTCCGACAGAATAATCCCGCCATTACCGGAGTGGAAATAGAAGTGGGAAGAATCAGGGCTGGCGACCCTTTGATGAAAGATGACGGTAATCCTTTAACGTCAGTCAAGGCCATGAAAGACGGGAAAGATACGGTGACTATAGCTGAGAAAGGGAAGCAATTGGCTATGTCCATGGATCATATTACGATTGGCAGGCAAGTTAACGAAGGAGATTTTTTGTATAGTGATATCCCTGAGGAAGATTTCAAGAAACTGAAGATATTAAAACAGCATCTAACAAAGATGGAAATTGAAGTTCTTAAAGAGATCGCTGAAATAAAAAGAAAGAATAATCCCGTTTGGGGGGTTGGTTAGCTTATTAGTACATATTTAGTTCTGTCAAAAATAGTGGCTTGGTCAAGATGTAAAATTCATGAAGAGCTTCGTAAGAAAAAGTTAGTTGCAAGGCTTTCCACTTAAAACTTATGGGATACATTCACTTTCACAGCAAGCCTTGCTGAATTTTACGACCTGCCACTATTTTTATCGTGAAACTAAATATATACACTATCCTAAATGCTTATAGATAGGTTCTTGCCTTGATTCGCTTCCCTGGTACCCTGGTATGTCCTTTAATCCTTGATGAGGAGAAGTAGTAACTACAAGCCCTGCTTGCTGAAGGTCAGCCATACTACCTACATCACGCCCATCATAATCACGCAAGAGATGTTGTGTCCTTGGTTCTAAGAATCGTTCATTATCCATTGTTTAGACCTCACAAATGTTTTTCTAGGAAAAAACTATATGTTTTATATACTTTTCGGAAGAGAGGTGTATTTAGCTTTCAAAAGCCAGCAATAAACGGGGAACTTTAAGGGAAAGGCACAAGAACAAAAATATAGCCACCAAGCAAAAAGAGAATTTTTTATGGGCCATTCTGGCCAGAATCATACCTAGCTAAGAATTGATCAGCAGTCAGTTGTTCATTGGGGATATCGCTAGGCGGAACGGCAGCGACATACAATCTAGTTGGCAGTAAACCCCTTCTTATCTGCAGGGCTGCTGCTGTTAAAAGATCTTCTTCAAGAGCTCTTCTATTCTGCTCTCCCCCGCGAGCAGCAAGCTCATCAAATGTTGACGACATCCCTCTTGTCGCTGCCAAATATTTTATAAAGGTTTTGATAATTGACGAACAGATGCAGCAATTAGCCATCCTCCATACGCGGGAAGTCAAAGCCATCAAAGATGCCCTGCAGAAACAATTTGGCTATTTTCTCCGAGAAGATTACGCTTATCTACAGAACGATAAGCAGAGAGTGTTTATCATAACTAAGGAAGTTGCTAAAATAGAGCTGAAGAATCTGAAGATCGATAAGTTAGGGTTATATTTTGGCGAAATTATGAAAAACGGCGAATTTCGACTGAGTAAAGAGGGAACTCAAGTCTTAGTAAGAGAAGCTCGAGAGCATGACGCAGCGCTGATAAACACCGTTGATCTTACCCCTGCCCAAGTGAAAGAATACTTTCAAGGCCAGGATCTGGAGATGGATTTAGGAACAGAAAGCAAGCTCGTCATCCTATTCTATAATAAGGATACCATAGGCTGCGCTAAATATAAAGAAGGGAAGATCCTTAATTTTCTGCCCAAGATCCATAGGGGAGAAGTTATTGTTTAAAGAGTTATTTCTTAACCACTATTTCTTCGATTACTTTCTCTAAAGCAGGCAATTCATGGGTGATAACATCCCAAACAATCTCTAAATCTACACCAAAATATCCATGAATCAACTTATCCCTTGTCCTGATCATTTCCTTCCAAGGAAGTTCAGGATGACTTTTTTGAAATTGTGGAGAAACATTCTTGGCAGCTTCACCAATAATCTCTATATTTCTGATGACGGCATCTTGTGTCTTCCGTGAAGAGGTAAAATCCTGCTTGGAATATCCTTCTGTATGCTCCTTGATCAATCGTATCGAAGAGAGAATATGCTCTATGAACACCATATCCTTATTCATAATATCTTAACCTCTTCTTTTAAGACTTCTTTCTTAATCAAAGGGTGTAAAGATCGATATGTTAAAACATCAACCCTTCTCCCTAACTTTTCTTCAAGTTCTAATTCCAGCCGAGCTAGATCAAATAAGCTCCTCTGCCCCTTAAACTTAATCAAAATGTCAATGTCGCTGCTTTTCTTAAAGCTCCCTTTAGCCAAAGAACCAAATATTCCAGCTTTAACCACATTGTTCCTTTTAAGAATCAGGATGATCTTTTTTTTATAGGTCAAAAGGCTTTCTTTTCTCATGGGATAAACAGCGAATACATGTTTTTAAACCTTTCTTGAAGGAATTGCTTTAACCCCACCCACAAAATACCTTTAATTTGCAAAACATTTAAATATATGTTACTATTTTAAAGTAAAAAATAACTTATGAGGTTTAGAAAATGATCAAGAAATTGCTAGGGATACTATTTTTATTGGTATTAGTTGTAGGACTGGTTCCAAGTGCATTAGCGGCAGACACTGATGTGGACGGTATTGAGGATTCTGTAGACAATTGCCCGGCTGTTGCAAATCCAAGCCAGCTAAATACTGACGGAGACTTATATGGAGATGCTTGTGACACTGATGATGATAATGATGAAGATTTAGATGGTTCTGACAACTGCCCATTAGTTGCAAACTCTAACCAAAGCGATTCAGATGGTGATGGAATTGGAGACGCTTGTGAAGAAGATGCAGATAACGATGGGCATCCTAATTCCACTGATAATTGCCCTTTCACCCCTAATGCTAACCAAGCAGACAATGATCATGATAGAATGGGTGATGTATGTGATACTGATGATGACAATGATGGTGCTGTTGACACGATAGATACTTGTGATTTTACTGCAAGTTCTAATTTAGCAGACTCTGATGGAGATGGTCAAGGAGATGTATGTGATACTGATGATGATAATGATGGGGTATTAGATCCTTCAGATAACTGTCCATTTACCGCAAACCCTTCTCAAGCTGATGCAGATGGGGATGGGATAGGCGATGAATGTGATGTTTGCAACGCAGAACCTGACACTGATGGTGATGGTATCTGCAATGGTGCTGATACTGATGATGATAATGATGGAGATTTGGATACTGCAGATAATTGCCCTCTTGTAGCCAATGCCGATCAGAAAGACACCGATGCTGATGGAATTGGAGATACTTGTGATACTGATGATGATAATGATGGAGATTTAGATATTGCAGATAATTGCCCTCTCGTATCAAACGCAAATCAAGCAGATGCTGATTCTGACGGCAGAGGCGATGTTTGTGACACAGACACAGAACTTTCCGACTTCGAAAAGCGTTACACTGATTACAACGACAAGTTCAACACCTTCGAAGACGATTACTTTGACGTCAAGAGAGATTATGAACGAGCAGTCGAAAGAGACGATGAGCGAGACGCTGAAAAGTTTGAAGAAGACCTTCAAGACATCAGCGATGACTTAGACAAGCTCTTAGATGACGTAAACGATCTTGACAAAGATATCGAAAGAGAAGATGACAGCAAATGGGATGACGTAGAAAGCGATACCGAAGATTTGGTTGATGACATCGAAGCTGTCCAAGATAGGATCGAACGATTGCTTTCCGGAGAAGATGATGTTGCCCTTGTTGTAGATACACCAAGAACAACTGCTCCTCCTGCTTCAGCACCTAGCACCGTCGTTATCCAAGACTTGCCGGTTGATGCTTTAGCTAATGTCGGCCCTATCGAGCCAATAACACAAGAGAAGGATAACTCCTTGATCTGGCTGTTGGTAGGAATCGCCGCAGTTATCGCCGTGATAATCTTCTTAGTGGTAGTCTTGCTAAGGCTATAATTTTTTATCTTTTCTTTTTCTCTTATTTTTGATAGTATTTGATTTTGCAGTAGTTTACCATCTTTATTTTCAAAACAAACATTCTTAATAGTATTAACATACTCTAAAAATAGAAAAGTTTATATATTTAAACGTATGGATAACATGAATGAGGCAGAAATATACTATCGACACCTATACCCAACGGTATCATATCACCCGAGCTTCAGCGTTAAATAAGCTGTCAAGACTTAAAAAAAAAGGTTTCGTAACGGTCTCTGGAGGGGGATATCAAAAAAGAATCTATACCGTAAGCAATACTAAAATAGTTAAGACCAATGGATTCTACGATCTTGTTAACAGATACAGCCCGGAAAAATTAGTCCCTAAATTTGACCATGTTATTCATGGTAGATATAGTGTAGAAGAAGCTATCATTGATGGGATAAAGATAGGTGATATTAGGACATTGGAAGCTACGAAACACTTATTCCGTAATGTAAAGAATTGGAAACGTTTATTTGACCTGGCAAAAAAAAATAAGATGGTAGAAAAAGTGAGAGGCTTATACCAAGAAGCATATAGGGAAATGAAAACAAGAAAAATGCCCAAGAGGTATCTCCAATGATTGATGTCAAGGAGCAGGAAGAATTATTTCAGCTGATTAGTGATGTATTGGAAGAAGATATTTCATGTATCGCTATCGGTGGAACAGCAATGATGTTCTCTGGATATAAGGCCACAACAAAAGATATAGATTTGGTATTCAAAAATGCCCAAGATCGCGATATTTTTGTAAAGGCGATCTATGATCTAGGGTATAGGCAGAAAACGCTGAAAGGCATTTATGATGAAAAAAGAATCGAACACCCGGGAAAACCGACGATGTTTACGAGAGGTGATGAAAGATTTGACCTGTTTGTAGTGGATATTTTTGGGTTCCAATTGGATTTTAGTGATAAAAACATTGTTCAAAAACAAGTCTTCTCGGGAAAGAAAAAACTAACATTAGTCGTTTTGCCTAAGGAGTATCTCATCCTACTCAAAAGTGTAACTTCCCGGCCAAAAGATTTTGAAGACATCGTTACTATTATCAATCTTGAAAAAGAAGTTGATTGGGATGTCATCATTGATGCGGCTTTTCGCCAAGAAAAGAATAATTCCTGGATTGTCCTTGATTTGGAAGAGACCATGCTAAAGCTAAAGAAGTTTATCCCTCAAAAGATCTTTGATAGGATCTATCGTAAAGATAAGACTAAAGATAAAGCTGAAAAAAGAAAAAAACAATCGTAAGTATTTACTCTTTCTACTTCTCCGGCATATACAATACCCCAACGGATTTAAAGGCATTGAGTGGTCCCAGTCCATCAAGAGCCGGCTGTGGCTCGGCATATAATGCCTCAACAACCTGCGTCAAGACAAGCCGTGTATCTTCATTAAAATGCCCTGCATGACGAAGATATCTTTCTGTATAGCTATGAACGTGAACAGCTTTAACTTCATCTTTAGTTGCTTTTGATGAAAACCCCACATCAAAAAAAGACCGACCAAAAGAGCGCGTAGGAAAAAGACCCATATCAGTAATACGATAAGGACAAGAAAAAACAAACTCTCTTTTACGCAAGCCTGGGATCGGCTGATGTGTATCTCCATCATAAACCTCTCGAGCAGGAGAAAGCTCAAGGATAATTTCATCAAGAACAGGATCGTTGCTGATAGCTTGTTGGACCATACCTTCATTGCTATCCCTTAGAATAAATACTTATTCAAAAAAAGTTACGTGAAATACGAAATATTTAAATAATATTATCCTATAATACGAAAGATGAAGACGATACATGTCGCACTGCCGGAATACCATAGCCCATTAAATTATGGTAAAGGTCATACTTTTGATAAGTATGATAAAAGAATCCTCCAGCAGCTGGATCTCAATGCACGTACAACTCTAGCAGACCTTTCCAAAAAAGTAGGGCTTTCCCGTGATGCCATCCACTATCGCATCAAAAAACTTGTCCAGAACAAGGTTATCCTCGCTTTTGCGCCCATATACAACCCACCAAGACTGGGATTTCCTACGATCAATTATGTCTGCATCTCCTTATACAACCCTCATCCTGATCAAGAAAAAATGTTTCTAGCCTATTTAAAGCAGAATAAATACGTTACCTATGTAGCCAGCTTGATGGGAAAATGGGATTACATCATAGACATCATGGCAGAAAATCCAGGTCATTTCGATAAGATTTTCAAAGATATCCGCCATAAATTCCATGAGCTTATCAAAGAGTATGAAGTCTATGGCGTTCTTCAAGAATACAAATATGAAGAGATAGGAAAATTAGTCTACGAATAACTTTACCTCAGCACATCTTCAATAGGCTTCTTGCCCTTCATCTTCTTCGCTTCTTGTTTCGCCTGAGAGATCAGATCTACACCCAGATTCTTCAACTCTTTGATGTGCATCTGCATCAACTGCTCCACAATTTGTAAGATGCGCATCAATTCTTCCCTCTCTTTGGTCAAAGTTGCTAAAGAACCTTTATGAAATCCAATCCGTTCCGTCTTATCTTCAATTTTTGCCATATAGCTTCAGTAAAGTCCGTTGATAACTTTTTCCTCCATATATTTTCACCATCATTATCTTAAATCATTCAAAGTTGATTTTTCTTGATAAACTTCTTGATCACTCGCTTATTCCAGCCATTCTTTATTAAATTATCCGTCACCTGCTCTTGAGTATACCCTCTTTGTATGCTGACTCTAAAATAATTGCTCAGCTGCTGCATCTGCTCGGGAGATAAGGAAGGCGCTTTCTCCACCAGGAAAAATACTGCACCGCCTAATAAGACAACGACAACTGCCGGCAAGGCATAGAACCACCATTTCCCACCACTACACTCTGGACATAGACCACCGCAATCTACCTCTTCTTCATTTTGGTTTTTCAGACCATCAACACAGCTCTCGGCTGCCGGCTGCTGTACTTGTACCGGTGGACTGGCAGCAGGAGCTTGACACGTTCTTGTTTCAGATGGTTTAGGAGTAGGTGTTATTTGAATATTTTCTCCAGCAGAAAGGCGAGCAGCACAATCGTCTGCTCTAGCACAAGATCTTCTTTCAATACCACTGATACAACTACCATAATCTCCGCATTCCCATTCCTCCGCACAAGGAATAACTGTTGAGGCAGAAGTATTGCTGACAGTACAAGCTCGAGTAACATTTCTCTTCAGCATGGAAGCATTACAAGCAGCTAAGTCCGTACAGGTCTTGACTTCAAAACCATTCGTGCAAGCGCCCCATAGCTCTGGACAATTCCATTGCTCCTGGCAAGTTCGGTTCGTAGTATTCCTTGACATATTTCCACTGCTCAAGTTTGCTGAAGTGCCATTTTGAGCCGATTGATTTAACCCAGAACCAGTCGTATTCTGGTTGGTTGTATTCTGATTCGTCGTATTTTGAGGAGTTGCATTTTGAGCATTGTTCTGCCCTCCCACACCTGCATTTGACGACGGAAGAGTCAAATTCAATTCTCTTACCGTATCTGCCTCATACGTTACGCTCTGCACAAAGATGTTATCCACATAAAAATCTATTTTAGCACCAGCTGAAGCTTGAACACGAAGAATATTACTGACATCTTTTCCATACGTTGCCGTACACGTATGTCCCGTAAGACAATCATTATACTTCAAGGCTGAAACAAAATCTTTGCCATTAGCTTTAGCAATGACATTCAACGGTGCTTGAGGTCCTGCGTCATATCGTACCATACCATGAAACTGCTGATTGGAAAAAGAAGGCGGTGTTAATGTTGCAAAAGCAGAAAATGAAACTACCACAAAAGTCAACAAAGCTAACCAAAATATCCGTTTCATTCCACCGACACCCAGTAGGCTTTTCCAGGCTGCATCCTTGTCACTTCCTGGGACGCTTCTCCCTGGCTTAACTCGAGGATTCCTGTCAATTGGCCACCGGTAGGCAGTTTCTTCACCAAATCTGTTGACGTAGCGCCTTCATAACCTACTACTCCAATAAAATTTAACCCCAAATTTAAAGCTGGAAGCTCACGTCTGCCGGATGACATGTCACAGTTAGGGATGCTAACATTTAAACTGCTCGTGGCATCTTGTTGTAATTTTAAGACATAGCCTTGCTGGCCATGGAGAGTGGTTATTTCTGAAACAGGTGCATCATCATTGCTGCCGATGATTCTGCCTTGATAGCTGTAGATAATCGCCGGAAGGCTAGCTACACTAAATGATGTCTCACAAGGCAGCGAGAACGGCTGAGTTAAGTTTGTTTTGGCAAAACTAAGATTGACAACTAAATTATCAATCCTATCCTTATCTTTCATATAGACGAGCATTTGAGGATAATTCGCTTGCTTCAAGTCATAGACAACTCCATTACTGGCAAAGAGGTACGTTTTCTTGCTCACCTGTGCATTTCCACCCTGGCCGACAGTAGCTTCCAATTCTAAGATATAGGGCTTAGCTTCTGAAGGAGTGAAGATAAATTTCTTAACGATATGATCCGACTCGGCAAATAAGGCATTATCAAACTGTCCAGCTGGCGTAGTTGCGCTAAGCAGTTGACCATTGAGCTTTGCCGTCACCACGGAAGTGCTAGTACTGCTGACTTTTATTCTAAACTCTTGGCGAACGTTGCGTTGTACATAAAGGATATCATTACTAAATTGAACACCACTAAGGTTAGAGATGTCAAAGAAAGCGGCATTAGGGTGCTGAAACCCAGCATTTTTTACCGAGAGTAAGCCATCCTGCACGGCAAATTCCAAATCTGCATACGGATCATCATTGACAAAGATTTGTCCTTGGCTGGAACTTAACCCTGGCCCTAATAATCCGGTAGATGTAGGATCAGCCACGTCTGTATCGGTAGGATCATTCGTCAGATAGTATTGCATCATCCCATTAGCTAATTTTTCTACACGTACCCACAATTGGGCGTTGATCGTCGTCCTAGGGAACGTAAGGTCAATAGAAAAGATATCATTTCCCGGAACAGAAGTATTCACAAGATATTGTTCCTCTTCATTAAGCATCAATGGTCCGGTGATAATTGTCTGAGATTCAATAGCCTTCCCCGCAAAAGGTCCGGCTAACAGAAATCCTAAACCAATCAACAAGACAAGGGCAATCACTCCAATGATAATCGGCATCTTCTGCCGCAAACTTCCTTGGACGCTGCTGCTTGGTGAGCTATCTATTACCTTGCTTCCTGAATTGGTAAAGCCACTAGTCTTAGCGACCATCCTCTTTTTAACATGTGTTGTTCTGCTCATGGTAGTTTAACCACCTTCACAATAAGTTGTACTTCCCCAGCTGCATTGGTCACCAAATTTCCTGCTTGATCTTTTTGATAGGCAGGTGAAACTTTTATCTTGTCTCCATTCTGCAATAGAATAACCTTCTCTACACTCAATGGTACATCCCCTTGGAAGAAAACTCTTCCTGGTGATCCCCGTGTCGCTTGACCAGCGAGAGGATAAGTATAAGCAACTTCCTCTATCAGCACATTCACTTCTGACGGCCCATTCACATCGACATAAGCATCAGCCGTGCTTAATGTTAATGCATAGATATTTTCTTGCACATCTGCATCAATCCTTGTAATGAAATCAACCTCATCATCAGCCCCTAGTGATAAGCCATTAGTATTCACCAACTTAAACTGCTCAAACTCAATCCTTAATCGATCTGTCCTGGAAGCATCTTCAAACTGCTTGAAGCCAAAGAGATTTTCATTGATAGCAACAAGCCCTTCATTATCTTTGACACCTTGTTGATAGTGAACGATAGGATATTGCTCGGCAGTCTGAGATATATTTACTAATTTCAAGCTGCCAAATTGGTCGGTACCGGTAATTTCAAAATAACCACTATTTAATTTAATCGCCGGACTTTTCCCTGCCAAGAGCAAGTCCGTAAAGTCTAGCCATCCTAAATTTTGCACTAAATTTGCTGCCGGCAATAAGTATTGGAAGGACACTTCTTTATTATATTGGCTCAAGCGGTTCTTTAGGGTTACTAATACTTTTGCTCCAGATACCGTTCCAGTATAAGTGAACAAATCTTCCCCTGGATTAAACTTCGTCAAGATGTCTCCATTGGCGAATGTCTGATCTTGACTACATAAGATCATCTCTCCCGGCCTGTTAGAGTAATCACGATTGTCGCAATTCCTGAATAATCCTGCTGTCGTCCCAGCAGCATTCAATACTCGTAACTGGTTAAATACTTCCGTCTGGCTTTGCTCCGGAAGATTTGCTTCAAATTCTGTTTCCGGGTTAAAGTCCGTGATAGCAGAAGGGATAAAGTTCACTGCCGAGAATCTTACCAATTTACTCCCGATAGTATCATCAAACGTCACTTTTATCTTATCTCCGCTAGGCAGGTCAAAGTATGCCGTTTTTTCTTCCGGCACATATCTTGCCCGTAATTTCCCACGCTGCCCTAATGTCCGTAATTCTAATTTCCCTTCTTCAAAGAAACCCCGTGGGTTTTCTCTGACTGTTTCACTCCACTGCAATCCTTCATTATAGCCTAATAAATAATATTTCCCTTCCCAATGTAACGCCAACTGCTTCCCTTTTAAGATTGGAACGGTAAAGTCCATGTCAGAGAAGGTATGCTGTGCCGTCAAACCATTTGGATTAACATCGCTCGGCGCTCCTAAATCATATAATAAGAAAATATCTGCCACTTTAGTATGAGGATTGTCTGCTCCTCGAGCAGTTTCTTCTCTAAATGTTTCGTAATGGAATAAATATTTTTGAGCTCCAGTATTAACGGCATCACCATCTTTTGGAATAGCTTGAGCAACTTCTAAATCTAATTGATAAGGAAAAGAACTTGTTAGATCATTTTTCGGACCGACACGGATATCCATCGTCCTGCTGGTGGTAACCACATCAGACGTGCTTAACCTCACTAAGCCTAAGCCTTGCACATCAACAGAACCATAGGTGCTGATTCCCGTCTGTAATTCCTTGTTAAGATTGACACTTCGCAATACGGCAGTTACGCCGCTGATGTTGTAAGTGGCTGAAGATTCATTGATCAGCCGTTGAATGTTCAATTGCTTGCTCTCTGCACGGAAAGCTTCTACGGGAAGATTAAACAACGCTCGTTCTCGATCTGAATCTGGAAGCGGAGAATATAACTCCGGCTTGTGCATGGCGATGACTTTCAGATTATTGAAATTTAATAATCCTGTGCTGTCATGAGATAATAAGTAATATTGTTTGCCTTCTGCTTCATCTTCTAATAAGAATGCCATCCTTCTTCCTTTCACCAGATTGTTGGAGAACGTTGAGCCTTCTTCCAGAACAGATTTATCCGTAACATTTCTGTATTTGAAAACATACACTTCCTTGTCATCTTTAACTCCTTCTTGGTCAGGGAACCAGAAGACAGCTTGGCTATCAGCAATAGGAGCGCCAGTTGTTGCATCCCCTTCTACAGTAACTAACCCTAAATCTTTTGCCGACTTGGCTTCATCCGCTAACAAGGAGAACTTATACCCACTATCATCACACACCTTGACTAATCTCCAATCAGCCACATCATAATTATTGCCGGAGCCGATCGGGCATACTTTTAGATTAAGACTATTAAACCTTATTACTTTTTCCCTGGTCATGAATTTCTCATAGATGTCATCTAATCCTGCAGGGAACTTCTCCATGTCTACATATAACCAACCTTCGCTGCTAAATTTAACTTCAAAATTCACGCCCGTCGTTCCTTCTCGATCTAAGTAATGAGTGAATTCAAATAAGCCATCACTATCACTGTCCACCGTGATTACCCCACTATTATACTGCTTGGCTAAACTTCCTGTACCCACTTGGATAATATAATCCGTTCCAGACTGCACAAAGACAACTGGCTGGTACGTTCCGTCAGAAAATAAGAATTGCTCGTTCATTCCGGAATATAAAACAGTTTTACCAGAAGCTAAACTATTCAAGTCTGTATTTGGTGAAGCGACAACGATCAACCCTAATTTCCCAGCACTATTATAGAAAGCAAACGTTTTCAGGAACACTTCTGCTTCGCTTCCTCCCAATAAATTTAAAGGAGTGTTTTTGGGAGTGAAATGCAATGGATCATCTTCGGTTATTTCCATTCTTATAGTACTCCCAACGATCGTCCCTAACCCTAAATCTCTCACTTTCAATTCCACTACGCCTTGCTGTGAATCATACTTATATAATTCCACGACGTAAGAATTGCCACCATATCTGAAATAAGCGACTTCCGGAGCAGATTCAGGATTATCTACATTGATACTTCCAACCCCATTACCACCTGCACCTAAATATGTTTGAAATGAAGCAGCATTAGTTTGAAGGTCGACGGTTGTGCCCAGACTGGTGACAGCAGTTACCCCTAAAGCAGTTAAAGCGTCAAAGGTTTTCTTGTAATCATTTTCTGCTGAAGTGAAACTGCCTAAAACATCTCCTTCTTCTGCATATCTGTTAAATGTAAATCCAACGGCAGACCTATATAATGCTTTAATTTGATCAGAAGTGAGAGGTACATCAAAAAAACTGACCTCATCAATAACACCTTTAAACGTGTATCTTGAATCCAAACCAGCAGAACTTGGCTCTCCTCCTATCAGTAATGGTCTACCCCCATTATCTCCTATAGCAACAATACCATTAATTCTACCATCTCCTGATAAGGGATACACTTTCTCCCCATTAAGATATACTTTTATTATCACATCATCCTCAGAACCAGACACTTCATCATGAACAACAGCAATATGGGACCATTCTCCTGCAGGCAAGTCCCCTAAATCTATCTCTTTGAGATTAGTAACACTACTTGGAAGAGTCTCCCAATTTATTTCTAGAAGAAGATTTCCATTTAATCTTGCGATACGCCATCCTTTGTTTTCCATTGAAGAAGCGATCCTTCTCTCTTCGCTAAATTCATCAGGATTGACCCAAACAGAAAAAGTCACGTCTTTATCATTAAATTTTGTAAAAAACACATTGGAGGAAAGGTAAACATAAGCATCTCCACCACTAAACCTAAATCCAGAACCAACAATCCCCTCAACAACCTGAAGCTGTTGATTTGTTCCTTTTACCGTGCCATTATAATCAGGAGCAACAACATTTTCTGCTTTATTTATTTCTCCATCAGCAGTTATCTCATCAAATGGCAAATGATGAACTTGATTGGTTGGAACTTCAACCGCCTTCCCCACAAAGCTTCCTTCCTTAACAAACGGAAGAATCAGAATCACGCCTAATGCTAGAACAACAATACCTATAATCCCTGCTAATTTATGCTTATCCATCACACCTACCTTTTCCTCCTTAGAAAACATTTCTTCATTTATATATCTGTCGGTTTAAGGCCGGATAAAATAGAGGGTGGAAGAGGATGGTTTTTCTGTTGGTAAAGAGGTGCTCAGATAATATGTTAGAAGTTCTCACCGTTAATTACTCATTTAGTACTAATTAGTATTTTGTTAGTATTTAACTTACAACTAAAATTATCATCTCTTCCAACACACTTTGCATCAGATGAAATCGGAGTTTAACGTAACTCTTTAACCTCTCTTCAATTCTCTTTCTAAGTGAGATCTCCTAAAAAACAAGCGAAAGGCTTTTATAGTAAAAGCATTACAATTCAATTACGATGGTAATGGATACGTTACAGGTTAGGTTAAGTCATGGGATTGTGGAAAAAGTAGATGATCTGGTAGAAACAGGTCTCTATGCAAATAGGTCAGATGTTATTCGGGATGCGGTACGGCGATTGATCTTAGATAAACTAGAAGGAATCATCCCAAATACTGGTGATTCTGTAAAAGAAGTAAAAGAAATGAGAAAAAAGCTTTCTCAGGAAAAGTTTAACCTTGAAGAGATAAACCAGTTAGCGGAGTAAATCTTCTGGTCTGAAAACTTTCACGTGCTCTTGTGCGAATTCCATTAAATCCCTATCTCTTGTAATGAGAGGAACATTTAGCCTCTTGGCAATTGCAACGTGCAGATAATCATAGAAACTAAGAAGTTGATGCTCCTGTTCCCATTGTCGTGCTTGGTTGTAATCCTCTGGCGTTGTTTTGATGATGTTGATGAAGCCGCTCTCTTGAAAAAAAGATTTTATGTCGTTGAATTTATCGCCTAACTTAAATGTCAATTCTTTTAGAGTGATAGTGGAAACAATGAGGAGACCATTATTCTCTTTGACTTGCTCAAAGAAATCTTTGGCGTGTTTCCAATAAGGTACACCCTTTGTTTCATCACCCTCTTTTTTGAAAAGATTTAGCCAGATACAAGTATCAACATAGTGAGTTTTTTGTGACACTATCTACTCCACATAAATCCAATACGCTTTCCCCGGCTCTAAAGAATCGACAGGAACATGTTCTACTCCTCTCCGTAATTCCAGCACATAAACAATCTCCATGTTCGGCGGCAAGCTCAACTGCTGCGGACTAACTGGACTAAAGCCAGGAACTCCAATCAGATTCCATCCTTCCACCAAGGTTGGCAGGGTAACCGCATCTAAAGAGCAGATGAAGGTGATATGATACGGCTCTACAGATTCACTTAACTTCAACACATACCCTTCTCCCGAGCGAACTTCCATCAGATCTGATGCTGCTCCTTGCAGCCATTGGGTAACTCCCCTTTTATAGCCATAGACTCTAGCCACATTGCCATGGGAAATAAACTCTGAAAGGCTGCTGCTGCCGGAACAGGGTAAAGAAAACGGCTGCAATTCTACCGATCTGGGAAATTCCATGTCCACTTCCACATGCTGTACATTCGGCACAAGGCGCATTTTCATCGAGGGATAATGAGGATCCTGTAACTCATAGACTATCCCATCCGCAGCAAAGGAATACACTTTACTTTCCGTCGTTATTCCATTGTTGGCAGAAACCGTAAACCGATATGCTTTCGCTTCCGTTGGCGTAAAAGCCAAGCGCATCAGCTTATACTTCTCGCCAGACTTATACACGTCAAAGGTATACTGCTTTTCCCGAACGTTGATGACAATATTTGAAGAACCATCAGCCTGAGCAGGAGTGCTGCCGGGGCTTTCTAATCTTGCATCATCAAACATCCCTCGCACCGTAGGAAGAGCTGCAGCAGAAACATTGATGTAAAAGACCTGCTCGCGCCGTACCGAGATATTGGCAGAATCAGAAGGTATCTGCCTCAATTGAGCATCAAATAACGTAAATTCCGTAGCGCGAGGCGGCTTATAATTGATATTTCTCGCCAAGAAATTTCCATTGCTATACCTCAATTCCATATCCGGCAAAATATCATCATCCAGATAGATATTGCCGCTGGAAGAGACCATATTGTTGAGTAATCCTGCTGCTAAAACATCATCATCTTGAAGAAGCTGATATTTGATTATCCCCTGAAGGCTGCTTGTCGATACTGACAGCAATAGCGCTTGGCCAGATGACGCTGTAACCTTTATTTCCCATTGCGGATTGACGGTGATATCCACCAGAACTTCTCCTTCCCCATCCAGATCCAAAGGAACAAGGAGAGGAGTGTTCTGCAATCCTGCCTGGCCAGTAGAAGGAAATCGTACTAAAACGCTCAGTGCAACTAAGAATGCAATAGATAATAATCCTACCATCAAAGGCACATGATAGCTAGACGTCCGTCTCGACACCGTATGTCCATGATGATGGTTGTTATGTTTCATGATTGCACCTGCAAGAGCAATTCTCCTTCTTTCTCACTCACGCTCACGACAATGATATCCCCATTCGGCAGCAAGACATCTTGATGAGCATCCTTGAACATCACTCCCCGATAAAATAAGCCTTGCTCGTCTTCTAGCAATACTACTAAGAACCGCCCATAATCTTCTGCTCGAATGGTGTAAATATCTTCTCCTACGCTAGTGATAAATTCTTCCGTGCCCTGAACGATAAATCCTGCAGAGGTCAGCATCCTAAATGATTCTTTTTGGATGGTCAACGTAACCATAAAGTCCTGCAAGCTTTGCTTGAAGCCATAGACGGTTTCGCCTATGGCAATCATCCCTTGCTGCGCTCCTTCTTCAAAGCCATACTGCAGCACCGGAAAAGACTGGCCAGAAGAGATGTTGATCAAGCGTAAACTTCCGAGAGTGTTTCCACCATCAAGATCAAAATATTCGCCGTTGATTTTGAGAGCAGGAAATTGGTCTTTAGAGAAATTGCCCGTCAATTCGCTCCACTTCAATTGTACTGAAGACGAAAGGTCATACGTTTTCTGGAACGTCACTTTCTTCCCGCCAAAGATGCCTCTGTATGTTGCAATCCCATTAAATACACCGCTGTTTGGCGTATTCACTTTCAACTCTACTGGCCGTTGGCTACCTTGACAGAGCAACATGGAATTCTGGAAAAGTTTTGTGTCAGCATTGTCACAATTAAAGAATTTCTTCCCGCTGACTTCTAAAACTTTGCTGACTCCTACACTCGGCTGAGGCAATTCGACCATAAATTCTTTCCGCAGATCAAACGAGGTGACGATTTCCGTAATGATATCTGGCGATTCTACCGAAAACCGCACTTGTTTATTGCTTGTATCAAAATGGTCTAATTTTACTTTTATCTTCTTTCCTGATTCTAAGGTATAGATCGCCGTACTGGTCAAAGAATCATAATTAGTGATTATTCTTTCTGTAGGACTGCCTTGCGGAACTCCTATACGTTCCAAGCGCATCTGGGTAAGGTCAAAAAATTCTGTTCCCGTCCATAGCAAACTAGGATTGTAGCCTAACAGATAATATTTACCGTCAACTCCTAAAGCGATCTCATGGCCTTTCATCAGAGGGATATTGAAATCTTCATCGCTTAAAGGATGGCTTTTCTCGCTCGATAAGTCATAATACGTATGGATATCTGCCTGCTTGCTGTGAAAATAATTGTCGATGGTCTTTACCGTATTGTAATGCACCAGCACCTCATCGATAACTTGAGGAACGCCAAACTGCAATTGTATCGGAGAGCCGTCAAGAGAGATGTCCATGTGGCTCTTTGCCGTAGCTATATCCGTTGGATTTAATCTGAATTCTCCCACACCCTGCACATTGACAAAGCCATATGTTTCCACGCTCGTTTCCAGCTCTTTGTCCAGATCTATGACATTATCCGTCTTTGTTTCCACGGTGATTCTATATCGGGCATCATCTTCTTGTTCCTCTTCAAACAGCCGTTCTACTCGGATCTGCCTAAATTTATCTTTCGCTGTTTCAGAGAAACGCTCTACCGGAAGGTTAAAGATCACTTCTTCCTTGTCTCCTTTCCCGATGGGAGGAGGAAGATCAGGATGTAATAACGCAGTAACTTCCATCAATTCAAAGTCTAGATAATTCGCTTGAGGGTGAGATAACAAGTAATATTCATCCGTTCCTTCATCGTCTACCTTTAAGGCAAAACTTCTGCTGTTGATGAGGTTGACGGCAAATATCCCTGGAACAAGAACAGGTTTATCGACGTCATGCAGATGATAGACATTCACCTGCTTTGGAACATCATCGCTTTCAGGTAGAGGGTAATGGAACAGCAGATTGTTGAACGTTTCTCTGACCGTTGGCTGGTCAGCTTCTAAGCCGAATTCCCGTTGTTCAGAAATATCTTCATTGCTTTTACAGACATCAACGATATAGGGGTCAGGGATGTCTAACTTACATATCTTAAATGTCGTTCCTTGAATACTTGTTGTCTTCGTTTGAGTGAAGAAATCCTGATAGATCTGGTCAAGTTCAGGAGGGTAGCGGGTGATTTCTAGAGGGAGATAGGTTCCTATTTCTTCATTACCAAAAGACTGCTTAAGGTTGATGCTTACTCCCGTGGTTTTTCGTTCGTCAAAGTAATGAATGAATGGATTTGATATGTCGCTTCCATCATCACCGGGATTTAAGTATTGCTTGCCATCAACAGAAATGATATTGTCTGCTCCTGGCTCCCCCACATCAATTAGTTCTTCAATGAAAATGATGGTATGCTGCTGCCCGTTGTAAAAGAATTTTTGGGCATCTAAATTATGAAGAGTTGTTTCTCCTGAAGATAAGAGATCAAAGTTCATCACGGGCGACAATAAAATTAATAATCCCAATTCTTTTTTGATATTCCAATAGCCTTGAAGATGGAGATAGAGGTCTGGCTGAGCATCAGCATCAACATTCAACTCTATTGTTTTCGGCTTGATATTTAAGATATTATAATCTTCATCTATGGCAAATTTTTCCGTCTTGAGATAGGTTGGCAGGACAATATTTCTGATACCGATGGTCACTTCCCCTTTGAATTGGTTTTCTTCTACTACTTCTACGATATAGGAAACACCAGCAAATTGGAAATAGCCGACGGGTGACTTTTTGACTAAAGGAGATTTGAAGAAGTACGCTTGCTGGTTTAAGTCTAAATCAGCTTTAACGACCTCGCTGAGAGAATTTATTCTTGGAACAAGGCGGTTATCCAACTCCTTACTTATTATCTTCAGATAAGAGGTATCATCATCAAAATCTACGAGTGCATTGAGTTCTGCTTGCGACGGATCATATTTATTCCAGCCCTCTCCCCGTTCCTCATCATATAATGCTTTCACTTGCTCGGGAGTTAAGGCTTGTTTATAGAGTGCTACTTCATCAAGGAGACCGTTGAAGAAATGTCTATCACCACTATTTCCACGTCTTCCAACAAATAAATTGTTGCTATTATCTACTTCTCCATAACTATCAGTGCTACTTCCTACTTCTTCGCCATTAAGATATAATCGAGTTGTTGCTCCATCTTTAACTCCCACCAGATGAACCCATTCATTAATTCTTACTGCGGAGAGAGATACTTCTGAAAAAGGGCTGCCTCTGCCAAATCTTAACTTAGCATCCTGGACATCAATAATATAAATACCATATTTATGCACCAATATTTGATTATTTGTTATGTCATTAAAACTTGCCCAGACACTGACGGTGAAGTCTTCCGATAGGTCTAGCGGTGAACCATCTCCAGGATCAGGTATCTCCACATAATCATCCGTTCCATCAAATGATAAAGCTTTGCCGGAGATCCCGTCAGCAGAAGAAGCTCCTTCAATAATGCCGAATGGAGCACCATCTACTTCATTCTGGACGCTCATTTTTCCCGTAGCAGGATTTGTTAGAAGATTTTCAAACGTCCATTTGCTGGCGTAGTTGTCAAGCACAGCTTCATCAGCAGCGGATATTTCTGCATCAAACTCGTGAAAAAGAGCGGTAATCTGGACAGCAGTTAGCGGTCGATTATAGATTTTTACTTCATCAAGAATACCCTGGAACTTTTTAAATGTGCCACTGATATAGCCAAATCTCACAGGAGTTGTATCAACCGGAGGATTAATAGTACATGGTTCACTTTTAAGTTCATTGCCATCAAGATATAATCGTACATTACTTCCATCATATGTTCCAGCCATATGATGCCATATCATGTCAAATGAGGTTAATGTTTCTTGTACAATGCAGGAAGTACCTCCATCATTTATGATTTGAAACCTAACTTTTTTACTGTTAGGGTAAATCCATAATCCATAAATTTGATGATCATTACTACCTTTCCCTACCAATCGTTGCCAGCCATCCGCATTTCCCCCTTCCCATTTGAACCAAGTACTAACGGTTTGTTGCGTTCCCAATCGGAGAGCAGGATCATCAGCAACTTCAATATAATCATCCGTTCCATCAAAGCGTAAACCAGCAACAGATATTCCTTCAGCTAAGGAAGCCCCATGGACTTCTCCTGGTGGCATGTCAAGCCGAGCGTTTGCTACTGTTTGTATAGTGTCAGATGGAGTTATGGAATTAAAATCCCAATAGCTGATATAATCTTGAGTCAGATAAGCAGATGAACTGAAATCGGGAGTGTAAGTACTTCCGTCACTACTAACAGCCGAACCTGCTGGGAAACCATCACTACTACTACTACCAACTATCCCGACGGAGCCACTGCTTG
>DATDXI010000079.1:0-16330 GCA_035289385.1 Candidatus Nanoarchaeia archaeon
CATATCAACCTTAAACTTTAACAACTTATTGATTACTACCTTTTGCTTTTGTAGATTTAATTTCGGAAAAGTGGAAACTATTAAATCAAAAGCAAAAACATTACCTAAAAGAACACCCGCCATATGGTCGGTGATCATCAAATCATGGATTATTTCCATCGTAACTTTTTCCATAATACCACCAAAATATGATCTTATATAAACTATTTGTATTTGTGATACCATCAAAATCAATAAATCTTCTTCGCCAAGAAAAAAAGTATCTATCTAAAAACAAGCATGCCACCACTAAAAGATAACGACCGCAACATTTATAAACAGTCGCCTTATTTTATCGCTATTATTGGAAAAGGCGGAGCCAGATAACATTCGTTTATGCTTATTCTGACTCACGAGCAAAGCCATAATTGGCTTGTGTGTTGAGTGATTAACAACCTTGTTACCATCATTCAAAGAAGTTTTATTCCAAGGAGAAGTAAAAATGTTTGCAAATTTAGGTTTACATGAAAAGATAGTGCGAGCTTTAAAAGAAGAAGGGATCGTTGAGCCTACAGTCATTCAGCAGAAAGCCATCCCATTAGTCCTGCAGGGAAAAGATGTTGTTGGAATGTCAAAGACGGGTTCCGGGAAAACGGCCACGTTTGGTGTTCCCTTGCTCAATACTATGGACGAGAAGGGCCAGCTGCAGTATTTGGTCATCGCTCCAATCAGAGAATTGGCCGTGCAGATTGCCGGTGAATTAAAGAAATTTGGGAAATATATGAAGTTTAATGTTGCTACTGTTTATGGCGGAGTTTCTCTTGGCCCTCAGATGGAGCAGATCTCTCGAGCACAAATTGTCGTAGGAACACCGGGAAGGCTTATGGACCATATCCAAAGGAGAACCTTAGACTTATCACGGATAAAAGCAGTTGTTTTAGATGAAGCAGATAAGATGGTAGAGATGGGTTTCATTGAAGATATCGAATATATCCTAAACCAAACTCCACCCAAAAGGCAGATGCTATTGTTTGGAGCTACTATCTCTACAGAGATTGACCACTTGAAGAGAAAGTATATGAACGCTCCCGTTTTAGCGGAAGGAGAGATGCATGTTCAAGATGAATTCTTGAAGCAATATTACTATAATGTCCGGCATAACGAGAAATTTTCTCTGCTTGTTCATTTACTGAAGAAAGAGCAGATCGCCAAAGGGATCATTTTCTGTTCTGCCCGATCGACGGTAGAGATGCTGGCAAAAAACCTGAGAAAACAAGGATTTAATGTGGACATGATCCACGGAAAGCTTTCCCAGAATAATAGGATGAGGGCTATGGAGGCCTTTAACAAGAACAAGACAGACTTCTTAGTAGCTTCCGCAGTTGCTGCTAGAGGGATGGACATCAAATTCTTGTCCCACGTCTTTAATTATGACCTATCTCCCGATCCACAGGAATATGTGCATCGGGTAGGAAGGACGGCAAGAGCAGGAGAGAGCGGGAAAGCTATCACCTTATTGTCTGAAAAAGATTTCGGCACCTTCAATGATATTCTTACCAGATACAGGCATCTGAACATCGAAGAGATGCCCGATGAGCAGTTCGAGAAGATCCGCTTTGACGCTGGATTTTCCAGACGGCCACAAGGATCTAGGGGAAGCAATAACTATTCCCAATCGTGGGATAGAAGATCTGGAAACAGGTCAGGCCCTCGATCAGAAGGATTCAGCCATCACGGTGGCAGCGACAGGCAGTTGGGAGTAGGTCATGATAGGCCTCGGCAGGAAAGTTCAGGTTCAGACTGGCGTTCCGGCGCTTCTTCATTTGATAGAAATGCACGTTTTTCACGGCCAGCAAGACGGTCGTTCGGCAGAAGGTAAGACTTAATTTTTTTAGTCTGCCACTTCCAAAACTATCTTACCGATATGTTTTCCTTCTTCCATTCTTTGCTGTGCTTCAGCAGCTCGTGAAAGAGGAAATGTTGTATCGATAACAGGCTTTAATTTTCTTGTATTGATCAATTCCAACACTTGTTCAAACTCTTCTTTAGTTCCCATCCTAGCTCCAAGTATTGAGAATTGCTTGGGATAAAATTCTGACAGTTTAAATGAAACTTTCTCCCCACTCGTCACACCAACAACAACCACTCTGCCATAAGGCTTTAACATGCCAATGCTCTGAGAAAACGTTTTTTCACCAACACTTTCAAAAACAACATCAACACCTTTCCCATGAGTAAGCTCCAGTACTCGTTCCATAACATTTTCTTGCGGATAAATAATGATCTCATCAGCTCCCCACAAACGGACTATAGTTCCAACATCTTCTGAACGAACTGCAGCAATGACCTTAGCGCCAAACAGTTTAGATATTTGGATAACAGCAGGACCTAAGCTGCCAGATGCGCCCCAGACAAAGATCGTCTCTCCCTTTTCAAGAGCCGCTCTCGTACGAAGTGCATGCCAAGCTGTCAAAAAAGTCAAGGGAAACGCTGCTGCTTCCACAAACGATAAGTGTTTTGGCTTCCGATAAAGCTGCTCCAGAGAAACAGAAACATATTCAGCGTAGCCCCCATTAGTTTGCCGAGCAAGTAAGGTCACCATCCCACAAGATTTTCCTTGCTGGCAGCGCTCGCAAGATCCACAAGCTCGTTCAGGATTAATGACCACTTCATCTCCTACTTTCAATGAGGTATCTCCATGAATCTCTGCAATAACTCCAGAAACATCTGATCCTACGATATGAGGAAGTGAAACTTTTTGCATACCTTTTCTCAGCCAGATATCTAAACGATTTAAGGCACAAGCACGGACACGTACCAGCGCTTCTCCACTTTTCGGTTGAGGCATAGGAAATTCCCCATACTTCAGAACTTCTAATCCTCCTGGCTGATTGAAGAAGACTGATTTCATATCTCAACACAAGAAAAAGCTTCTTTAAATATATTTGGAAAGCTAGTTTCTCAACTACTTACCAACAACAGAAAGATTTATATATTAACTTATAGTTAACAACTATTAACAAAATGGTAACAAGAGATATGACTGTTAAAAGAGTGCTGCTTCACCTGCTGAAGGATTTTTCTAGTACGCACACGATAACGGAATTAGCGAGTGAACTGCGTTTAACCCGTGTAGGGATTTGGAAGATTCTTAAAAAGTTGGAAGAGGAGAAGTTTATTCTTTTAAAAGCCATAGGGAGAGGAAAAACTAGCACGTTTCTGATATCGTTAAACTGGGAAAATTCCCTGACAGAGAAAACACTATCGCTGTACTTAACTGAAGAGGCCTTAACGCAGAGACGGTGGCAGATAAATTTTGCTGATTTGGAGAAATGTGTTCAATTCACTATCCTTTATGGAAGCATACTCCATCATCCTCAGGAAGCTAGAGATATCGATATTTTAGGGATAACAAACAAGAAGAAATTTGCGAACATCCAAGTCATTATCGATAACGTTCAGAAAACACAATCTAGAGATATTCATCCTATTCATTTTACAGAAGGCGAATTTAAAGCAGAGTTGCAGAAGCTAAACAAAGCTTTTATAGAAGCAATAAAAAAAGGAGTCATCTTGTTTGGCCAGGAACAGTTTGTTAAGTTCATGAGAGGCATATCAAAATGACCAGCAACCTTCAACAACTAAACATTTTTAAAAGCATTCCTCTTTCTTTATGTTATGGATTATAAAAAGCTCGGCTTGAAATGCGGCATCGAGATCCACCAGCAGCTGGAAGGCAAAAAACTGTTCTGTTCCTGTCCAACTCAATTACGAGAAGACGATCCCCATTTTGTCGTTACAAGAAAATTGATGGCTTCCGTGGGAGAATCAGGTGAAGTAGATGTTGCAGCCAAAGAAGAGCAAGCCCGAGATAAATCATTTGTCTATCAAGGATATTATGACAGCACTTGTTTAGTAGAGCTTGATGAAGAGCCACCTCATCCGGTAGACGAGCAAGCTTTGCATGCCTCTTTGCAGTTCTGTGCCCTTGTTAAAGCAGAAGTTTCACCGATCATCCAAGTGATGAGAAAAACGGTCGTTGACGGTTCAAACACGTCGGGCTTTCAACGAACGGCATTAGTTGGCAGAAAAGGAAGCATCGAAACTTCTGAAGGAGTGGTGAGATTAGCAAATGTCACGCTAGAAGAAGATTCCAGCAAGATCATTTCTGATTCTGATAAAGAAAAAGTATATCGTGTAGACCGCTTAGGCATACCTTTAATAGAAATAGGGACTATGCCAGATATCACATCACCAACCCAATGCCAAGAAGCTGCCAAAAAAATAGGGATGATCCTCCGTTCTTTGCCGCAAGTAAAACGAGGTCTTGGCACTATACGGCAAGACGTTAATGTTTCCATTGCTGAAGGAACAAGAATAGAAATAAAAGGTGCGCAGGATTTACGGCAACTGCCTTTGCTGGTAGAATTGGAAGCCAAACGGCAATGGGAATTGCTAAAGCTAAAACAGGAGCTGAAAGGCCATCGGTTGATTCCTATGGAGATTATTGATGTTACGTTATTGTTAAAAGATAGCGAATCAAACATGATGCAAAAGACCATCCAGAATGATGGACGTGTTTTAGGAATCCGCTTAAATAGTTTTTCGGGAAAGGTTGGTCGAGAACTGCAGCCAAATTATCGGGTTGGAACTGAATTTTCTGGACGAGCAAAAGCCAAGGCAGGAGTGCATGGCATCATTCATTCTGATGAATTGCCTCATTATGGGATAACAGAGCAAGATATCGGGAGAATACGAAAAAAACTGAAATGCGAAACTGATGATGCCTTTATCCTTGTAGCAGCAGAAGAACAACGAGCAAAAAAGGCCTTGCAAGCAGTATACGAACGAGCTCAAGAATTGTTTACCGGCATCCCGAAAGAGGTGCGAAAAGCAAATCCTGATGGCACCACTTCTTATATGAGGCCTATGCCTGGAGCAGCACGGATGTATCCGGAGACAGACATTCCCTACATCAAGCCAGACCTTCAAGCCCTGGATCTGCCGGAATTATTGGAAGAGAAGATACAGCGATATCAGGAACAGCTGAAACTCAGCGCTGATCTGGCCATATTTATCGCAAAATCTGATCAAGCAGCAATGTTTGAGCAGTTTGTAAAACGATATCCTTCTATAAAACCAGCGTTCATCGCTGACACACTCACTGCTATACCTTTAGAGATAAAACGAAAATACGGTCTTGATCCAGAAACATTGACGGAAGAGAATTTTAATGATGTCTTCCACTATCTTACGGAAGAGAAGATCCATAAGGATATTGTTCTTGATGTCTTGATTGACATGATCAAAGGAAGTTTTGACATCAAACGATATGCTTCATTGGGAACAGAAGATATCCATAAAGTCTTAGCAGATATTGTTGCTAAAAACAAAGACGCTCCTTTCCCTGCCTTGATGGGCTTAGCTATGAAAGCCCTTGCCGGGAAAGCATCCGGAAAGTTTATTTCGGAAGAATTGAGGAAGATGGGAAAATGAAGGGTTTCGTGCAAAATACTTTTCATTTTACCGTTACAGTTCCTTTTTATCTTTTATAACAAGTAGCGCTCTTTTTGCAATACCTGAAGAGCGATGGCTGCTTCCTCACTATAATACCCACCTTCAAGAGGTTCATACAGTTCTTGATCTTGCCAACTAAGACCATACTCCTGAAAGAGAAAACGAACCGCAGCTTCATGAGCTGGACTAAAAATACGGACACTTCCTCCTTCCACTATCTTCGTCAAATTATCCAATGCCACAGCAACTATCCTTCTCAAGATAACCTGTTCGGTCAAACAGAGCTCCAGACCAACACAGGAGCGTAGGCGTGCTCGAGCGAATTCAAATTCCTGCTGAAGAGGATACAATATCTTTATTCTAGTAGGGTCCATGGTTAAGAAGGAGATATTACCCATTACTTATTTATAAATCTTTCTCTAATTGTCACTTTATAGTAATAAAAACAAAAGGTTTATATACTCTCCAGGCTAAAAAGGGATATGATGATACGAGATGTTAGCGGAGCGAGCAGAAGTGTGCAGATGCAGCACCGAAAGAAAGACCGCTCTTTATGGGGGGAGATCGCTAAATGGACGCTGATAGCAGGAACTGTAGCTGCCGCATACATAGCGGTACAGCCTTCTCAGATTCTTCGAGAGCATCTACCTAAGCAAACTCAGGAAGAGCAAGGAAATGTTGTTGATTCGTTTATTAGACAATATCAAGATGTTATTTTAGCAGCAGCCAAAGAACATGACTTACCTCCAGAACTCTTAGAAGCAAGGCTTGAAACAGAAAATATGGGAGACATCTATTTCCATGATCTTCGTGACAAAGTCAAAACGGCAGTGGGAGGCAATGCTTCCGTAGGAGTGATGCAAGTCCGGGCAGATACGGCACGAGCGATAGACAGAAAAAAAGGAGAAGTGAAAGGAACGATTGCCGATTATGTCCAGCTATTACAGGACCCAGTACAGAATATCAGATATGCTGCAGAGATCTATGCAGACATTCGAGACTCTTCACCATTGACACAAGGCTTATCGGCAGAACAACTACTTCTTGAACCACGATTGCTGGGATATGTTGATTCAAAATATCAAGCGGGCAGAAAAGCAGCTATTTTCAGACAGCAGCCAGACCAACCGGTCGTTATCTGTGAAGCTCATCTTACCTTGGCAAATATTGTTCTTGGCTTGCCTTTAGAAGTTACCAGCACAGAACAATTCCGAAGAGAAGCAAAGCGAAATATTGCAGAATATCTAGAGCGTGAAGGGATAGGCTTAGTAGAGCGTGTCTGTGAACAAGATTTCTTGACCGTAGATAGCAGTTATTTGAGAGAAGCAGTACGCACAGCAAAGAGTTTATAAGGTATTTTTATTTTAAGAAATGAATGGATAAAAAAGTCATCAGAACAGTATTCTCTCTCTTTCTTGTTATTTTCCTTCTTTTATTCTCGTATACGACAACGGTATTCTTTATAGAAAAAACACCTTCACAGCAGCAGACCATCGATTATCTTTACGGCAGAGGAGAACTTCCATCAGATTATACCGCTTTGGAAAAGTCTCATCTTGAAGATGTAAAAAACGTCATGAAATATACAGACTATCTGTTCTATATCTCTTTAGCCATCATCACCTTACTGCTGACGTATTTTCGAAAAGATAAACAAGAACTGCATCATCTTCTCTGGATAGGCAGCATGTCAACGATGGTCAGCGTAGCATTGATACTGCTCCTGGCTCTTCTCTTCTTCGATCAGCTCTTTACTGCCTTCCACCTTCTCTTTTTCCCACAAGGTAATTGGACCTTCCCTTACAACTCCTTATTGATCAGAACATTTCCTCTCCAATTTTTCATGAAGATTGGAAGGATGATCTTTATGGAAGCTTTAGGGATAGGAGTGATAGTATTCTTGATATCAAGAAGGATGAAACAACTAAAATCTTAGTACCCCATTCAAACAGAAGAATTTTTATACTTTAGGAATTTCATAAAACTATGTTTTTTGCAACGCGAGGATTAAAAGCATTGATTGCCCTGCTCTTTGTATTAGTCATTGTTATTGTAGCATTGATCCTTTTTTTCCAATTCCTCATCTTTATCCTGCCCTTAGTCCTCATCGTCATCTTGTTAGGCTATTTTTTCCGGATGCTCAATCGATTCAAGAAGAAACCGAAAGATGATGTTCTTGAGGTAAAGTATAAGGTTAAAAAATGAGCTTTCAGAGCAAAAAAAGAAAACCGCTGGTTTTGATTAACCTTAAAACATATCCTCAAACTATCGCCAGCAGCGGCCTTTCAGTAGTAAAGCAACTTGCTCAACTAAAACTAAAGAACTATTCACTCGCTATTGCTCCCTCATTATTGACAGTGAAGGAAACAGCAGAAAGCATTTCCCAAAAGCAGATAAGCATCTTTGCACAGCATGCGGATACATTTCCAGGAGCTTTTACCGGTTCTATTCCCGTCAAAGAATTGCAGCAGATCGGCGTTCAAGGCGTCATCGTAAACCATTCTGAAAAAAAAGTCCCTTTCAAACAATTACAGGAAACGATCGCTCTTTGCCGAACATGGAGATTGCAAACAGTTGTCTGCGCATCTCGGTTGTCAGAAGTAAAAAAGATAGCGAAACTTCACCCAGATTATATTGCCTATGAGCCAAAAAAGCTGATTGGGGGAAATATCTCGGTAACTACAGCAAAACCAAAGATCATCATCAAAGCTTTGACGGTCATCCAAAAATATAGCCCAAAAACACAATTATTGGTCGGCGCTGGCGTCCATAATAACCAAGATTTGACTCAAGCCTTGCTGTTAGGCGCATCCGGTGTTCTCATTGGCCATGCTATTGCCACGGCAAGAAATCCTGGAAGAGCGTTGCAGAAATTGCTGGATTAGCTCTTAACCTTTGTTAACAGAACGAGAGGGTTTCGGCTTAATAATGTTAATACTTAGAAGGGGTGACTAATAGGAATATTTAAATACCATCCATTGTAACTATTAAATTATGTCATTAAAAGAAAAGTTAATTTCAGGATTATATGTAGGGGCAGCTGTCATAGCTAGTAGACTTTCTAAGCATCCAGAACTCCCTTATAGAGAGCTGATGAACGGATATGGTCATGATGTCGCCCTACCATTTGGCCTATATTTCATAAATAAACTAATGAACCACCCATTTGCAAAAAATCCCTATGTCAATGCTGGAACTATCTTTTTAGCAGCATCTGCTCTAGAGATTGGCCAGAAATTCGATTTACCAATTGGATCTTACGCCGGAACATATGATCCGTGGGATTTTGTAGCTTATGCAGTAGGAACCGGTTTAGCAATAGGAATGGACAAACTAACATTTAAAAAGAAAAATTTAGAAAAGATAGTAGAAGAATAAATTTAAGAAGCTTCATACTCATACTCTATTTCGCTGACTTTTAGGGGAGTATCATTAGCGATATTCACTAAAAAGATCAAATCACATTCACAATCATCTTCTGTGTGTTTCCATAAAGAGTTCCATCACTATCACGCAGGACTTGAACATTAAAGAGATATTTCCCTTTCGGTGCATTCCCTGGAACATCAACACCGATCGGCTCCGTATGATGCCGGCCTTGCTCAATCTTTAAAGGAGTGGGTAAATACAATAGCCAGGTTTTTACTTCAACATCTGAACTGATATCCTCACCTTGCAGATTGACCGCCTTATCTAGCGTAATTTCCAGCCGGAAGTGGTCATTCTCTGCCTCAACATTTAAAATGCCTATGCCAAAAATATGGCTTTCTCCCGCAATGATGTCTGCAATGTGAAAGGGCAAAGCCACTCTCTTCCCCTCATCTATCAATAATCTCTGCAGTTCCTGCTCTGTCCGCGCATCGAGTTCTGCTTTCTTATCTAATGACCCATCAACAATCTTATAGAGAATCGTTACCCCCATCCCAAAAACGACTAAAGAAATCATGATAATAACTAAGAAATTGACGGAGAGACTGATATCCCCCCGCTTTGATGAAGATAAAAAAAAAGACTTATTGCCAGACTTCATATTCTTTCACAATGAGGACCAAGAACAGCAATAAGAGCACAGCTCCAGAGATCATGTACCATAAGCCGGGAAGGACTGCCTCATCGTTGATGGAAATATACATCCCCCAACCCATGACGATAAACCCTAGCCATAAAAACTTGTCTAAAACGAGCTTCATAATCTGAAATTCCTGCTCAACTGTCATCCGTTTCTTTTTTGTAGCTGCCATCTTATGCGATCACCCGTAGGAAGAATTGTTTATTCTCATAAGGCTGGTCTGCACCTGCACAAGCAGTAGTACTACATACCGCCATGGTACAAATATACTGACCAGCTGTTAAGCCATTCTCTGTTAAAACAATGCTGTATCCAGCTGAACCACTAGGATCCACATTTTGAGGTTCTGAAGCAACTGATGGAACAAGAGTTGAATCCACCCGACTGCCCGTTTTTGGATCTAAACAGCTGGTTATGGTAAATATGGCACCGACTGCTGTATTTTCTTTTCTGTTATAATATCCTATCGTCTTTGTTATTACATCTTCCCGACCGATATCAACTGTTTGAGAGAGAGTAATTGGATTTTCTGACGTTGGCTCTGCCTCTAATTGAGTTACGGCAAATGCTTCAGGTAGCTTTCCTTCAGCCTGCTTAAAGATCGTTCTCGTTAACGTCAATCCTAATCCCAGAACAACAAATGCTATAACAATAACAACTATAGCATTGATAGAAAGTGATAGGGACCCTTTTTTGTTCATGATAACACCTCTTTTTTTAAATGGAATACCCTTAAGCAATATTTAGTGGTATAAAAATCTATCGGTTAGGCAGGGATAATGTAGCCTTCCATCAAAACAAATACCCTAAAATACTCTCACTCCAGACATCCATCAGCAAGAGCAGGATATACGCTAATAAAAAGCTGGGGGCAAAGGGGATGCCATCTTTCACCAGAACTTTCTGCAGCTTATTTCCCGCTGCTAATCTCCGCAACTGGCTGATATCTTCCTTGCTTAATGTCCTTTTTTCCATGACCAAACGGCCATTCACACCAACATCTTCCGCTAACCAGTCACCTTCCGTCAATTTCGCCGGATGAACTTGCCTGAAAAATTCATGCTTTTCTACCACACTAATCAGAATGAAGGTATAAAATGCCAAAAGAGGAAAGATGATCAACGGCCAAAATAAGGTATTAAAGAAGGTTAAGACCACCAGCAATAAAGTAAGAAATACCATAGTGATATGAAAGAGATGATATTCCTGTAAAGCATCCTGCAGCTTGGGAAAGACTTCTTTTCTGCTCCTGATAGCTAAAACAGCAATCCAGATAACACCATAGATAGATCCGATAAATAAAAGAAGCAAAAAATACCAAAGGATGGCCAAACTGGAAGCGCTCCAGGGGATAGCTATTCCCACAACAGCACCCATCCCCATCAATAATTTTGCATCTCCCCCACCCCATTGGCTCACTAAATAAAAAACATAGCCTATGAAGAATAACACCAAAAAGCCAAGCAAACCGCTCCAGAACGTGTTCCAGCCAGAAGATGTAGCAAAAATCAGCCGAATTCCTAATGCCGAGAATAATAAGCCATAACTCAGCCAATCGGGAATCTCCCTGCTCTTGATATCCGAATAAGAAGCGATGAGCAATGAAAGAACAGTTAGCACGGGCAGAATCACATCTATCATCCTAAAACTAAAAAGAGCAGAGTATATTAATTTTTGGTTGGGTTGAAAGAAATAAAATGCTCAAACCCATTATACTTCTCTCAAACTTTCCGCAAGCTTTAAATAATCAGATTTATTAACAGAACTGTAATTATTAGCATTTACAAAAAGAAGGTGATCCCATGGCCGAAGAAGATTATGAAATTCTCCCTCATCAGCTGCTGCAAGATTTGAAATTTGAAGTAGAATCCTTAAAAAAGAAGCTGACTCAGCCCGACAGCAAGTCTAATGAGCTCATTCTAGAAATAGAAAGCATGAAAGATGCTATCCATGAGCTGAATTCTGTCTTTCAAAAAGCTTTGGCAGAAACAAAAGGTGAAGATGTCGGCAAGACGATCAAAACATTAAAAGACAAGACAGAGATGGTCGTTTCCCAAAATGAGACGATCGCCAAAGCATTGATTGCCATTTCTGATAAGCTCGACCGCTTTATGCAGGAAAATAAGGCAGTAAAACAGCCTCAAAGAATGCCGCAAGTGCAGCACACGATGGGTATGCCCAGCATACCTGGTCCGGGAAGAATGGCGCCTCCGCCAGAGATGTTCAGCTCACCTATGGGGATGCCACAGATGCCCAGTATGGCTATGCCTTCTGCTATGAGCGGAATGCCTCCGCCACCTCCATCTCCATCAAGAAGGAAAGGATTGTTTCAATGACACTGGAAGCACTGGCACTTTTAGAGAAATTAGCTGATGCTAGCCAAAGAGATCGAGAAATAATTTCTAAAGAAGAGATTAAGAAGAAGATTAATGAGATAAAATATCTTTCTACACAAAAGAAAGTTCCTAAATTAACCTTAAGAAAAGAAATCATCCATCTTGAAAATGAATTCAAGAAGATGGATGTGCTGGAACAAAAGATAGGGCGCTTACAGAAGAGCCATCATGCTAAAGTAGCTTCATTAAAGAAAGAAAATGCTGCATTGCGGCAACGTCTTGCTGCAACAGGAGATGGTGATATTTCCAACAAAGTTAACAAGCTGTCTCATCTTATCGGAGAATCGTTAGCAAAAAAAGAAGTGCATGATGATGTCCTGTTGTCGGAGAAGATTGCCCAAGATATTAAGGATGCACCTGAAGCAGCGCAACGTGCTACGATGATGAAACAGCGTTTAGACATGCTAAAGCAGGAGCTAGAAAACTCAAAAGCAAAAGAAGCAGAAAACCCGGAGAAGATCGGAATTATCGAACAGATGATCGCTAACGTTGAACAATCCCTAGCCCAGTTTGCTCCGTCAGAACAGGAAGAGCCTCCGGGATGGTACAGTCAAGAATCGCTGGAAAAGCAACCATTGGAGCCAGAAATAAAACACGACTTGATTTTCCACCCGCCTCCGCCAAAGAAAAGGTTTGTGAACACGGGAGTTCTGCCGTTGCCTCCGCCACCCAGTGAATTGCCTTGAAATGGTGATGATAACCAAAACATTCTGCTACCTATTTTAACTAAACATCCTTTCCCATAACTGTCTTTCTGCCGTTATCTTTCGCTCGTTGTAAGGCCTCAAGAACTAATTGCTTCACTTTAGCATCTAACTTTTCCATAAAATCCCCGGAGATATTTTCTATCCCCAACTTAGAATCAACCATGATCTCTTTGATCTGCGTTCTTACTGTTAACATAGCTTAAAATAAGCTCATAAAGTTTATAAAACTTCCTTTATTTCAACGATTATGGAAAACTGTATCTTCTGCAAGATCATTCAGGGGAAAATCCCCTGCCAGAAAGTCTATGAAGACGACACATTTCTTTCATTCTTGGACATCCGGCCAACAAACAAAGGCCATTGCTTAGTCATCCCAAAAAAACATTATCGCTGGGTCTGGGATGTTCCCAACAACTATGCTCAGCCTTGTAATACGGTGGCAGCAGCGTTGAAGAAGGCATTTGATACAGATTATGTTATTTCTTTTGTCATGGGAGAAGAAGTCCATCATGCTCATATCCATTTGGTTCCAAGATTTCCGGATGACGGGCACGGCGCATTGATCGATCTGAAAAATATCAAGTCTATTTCTACTGAGGAGATGCAAAAGATTGCAGAGAAGATCAGGAAAAACATATGAAAATAGAAAAGAAAGTCTGGACCTATTATTTTCAGAAGATCCTGGATGGGAAAAAGAATTTTGAATTACGATTAGCAAATTTCCAATGCCGAGAAGGAGATATTCTTGTGTTAAAGGAGTGGGATCCGGAGGAAGGAGTTTATACCGGACGGCAGATAGAGAAAGAGATAACCTACGTCACAACGTTGAAAGATATCCCTTTCTGGAGCCCCAGCCAGATCGAAGAGCATGGCTTTCAGATCATTAGCTTTAGGAGCGATTAAGGATTGTTTCTTCTTATTCAGAGAAAACTTTAATAAATGAAGGTAGAAACGTCTCCTAAACTAATGGCGAAGTAGCTTAACCTGGTTATAGCGCCACATGATAACTTTAACATAAGTTATGAGGCGAGGCTCATATGAGTTGAGCAATGAGGCTGAACAGCCGATGACAAACTCTTATATAACTGGGTTACGTGGAGATTGGGGGTTCAAATCCCCCCTTCGCCAGTTTTTATTTCTTTTTATGATAGCATTCCGGAGTTATCATCCCATTTCAGGTAAACATTTATAAAAAAATAGGGATAACTTCCCTCTAAAGCCAGTGTGGCACAACCTGGTACTGCGCAAGCCTGGAACTCTTGTTTTAGGCAAGTGAAGTAAGCTTGTTCCCGCAAGGGTATCCCGGTTCAAATCCGGGCACTGGCGCTTTTTTATTATTAACACCATTTCTTCCTTCAACTGCATTTCTATAGAAAAGCTGATAAATATCCTTATCAAAAAAGAGTACATACATCATGGCAGAGCAAAAAGAGCAGAAGAAAAAGAATCCTTTTGAGGAGATCATAGAAGTGGTAGAATCTTATGATCACGGCTGTAATCCTCTTTCCTTGCTGGATTCGGGGGAATAGATGGATATTACATCACCAGAGATAACACCAAAAGAGATCAAGACAACCTGCTGCAAATCTTACCTGACGAAGAAAGGAAGATGTTTTGACTGCGTGGAAGATTGGCAAGGAGAAGTAGACATTCCTGATCACGATTCATCCAGAGAAATGGAGGAAGAATGATTCTCAAAGCAATTCTGTTTAGCATTATGGGCATGATCGTTATCAGCTCATTGAGTTTAGTCTATCTTCATGGTCCCAGAAGCATCTATTTTGGAGGAGGATGGAACCTTGTTTATTCCTTTTACCCGCCATTCCTCAGAGTATTGGAAAAAGTAGGCATCCATAGCGGTCGGCAGGATTTTCTGATAGGAAGAATTGATCCACAGCAAATAACAACAATCAGAACAAACCTCCAAGCACAAGGCTTTGAGAACTGCATCCTCTCCTGGAAAGATACTGATGAGATTCTTAATGTCAGGAAGGTAGACTCTTCAAATTACCAATACCATCTTCGTGTCTATGACGATGGAGAAGTGAGAGCGCATTATGAATATTCCTCTGAAGGAAGTCCTTTAGGGCATATCTTCAATGCCCAGTTCATCGACCAAAGAGAATACTTCCAAGAGCTCCTTCATGATTATCTTCTGCCCAGTTACAGCAAATCTTTATAACTTTCAAAAGAATGCTTCTTGCTAAGGGGTGGTTTTGATTAAGCTGTCAAAGCATGACCAATACGTTGAAAATTTAAGAAAACAGCTTTCTGGAGTTTACGATTCTATTGATACCAATGTGCGTTTATACCGCGGCAAAAAGAGGGTAAGAGTTGTTGCAGAGATTGACTTGCTGGCAAAACAAGGTAATGTCTATGATATCTATGAAGTGAAATGCAGCCATCGGATAACAAAAGCAAAATTACAGTTAAGAAAGATCCGCAAAAAACTGTCGCCAAAATATCACATAAGAGACACCTTCTTTTATTGTGGGAATAGCTCCTTGTTATTAAAATCGGAAGGTATTTAGTTCGGTCAAAAATAGTGGCTTGGTCAAGATGGAAAATTCATTAAGGACTTTGTAAGATAAGTCTAGTTGCGAGGCTTTAAGCTTAAACAGATTGTTATCATATTGTTCTTATTGAAAGCCTCGCTGAATTTTCCGACCTGCCACTATTTTTGTTGTCGAAATAAATACGTACTTAAAATCGGAAGGTATTTAAATGAAGAATAAGAAACAAGGTGAATCATGAAACTTCTTTCTTGGAATGTCAATGGAATCCGTGCTATCCTTGGTAAAGGCTTTGCCGAAGTGATCCAAAAAGAAAATCCCGATATCCTTTGCCTACAGGAAACAAAAGCGCATCCCGAACAGGTTGATTGCAAACTACACCAATATGAGCATCACTTCTGGAATTCTGCAGAAAAAAAAGGATATGCTGGAACGGCCATCTTCAGCAAGATCAAGCCGTTATCGGTGAAATATGGTCTAGGAATAGAAAAGCATGACCATGAAGGAAGAATCATCTCCTTAGAATTCGAGCAGTTTTTTCTGATAACCGTCTACACCCCAAATTCCGGACAAGAATTATTGAGATTAGGATACCGGGAAACGTGGGATAAAGATTTTCTGAAATTCTTACAGGAATTGGAAAAAAAGAAGCCCGTCATCTTCTGTGGAGACTTAAATGCCGCTCATAAAGAGATAGATCTGGCACATCCCAAAGAAAATTACAATAAGACAGCAGGATATACTCAGATAGAGATTGACGGTATTCAAAAATATGTTGACCATGGCTTCATCGACACTTTCCGTGAATTTCATAAAGAGCCCGGGCAATATTCGTATTGGAGCTATCGCATGGGGGCTAGAAACAGGAACGTCGGCTGGAGAATAGATTATTTCTTTGTTTCCTCAGCATTAAAGAAAAAGCTGCATGAAGCTTTTATTCTACCAAAGATTATGGGTTCCGACCATTGCCCGGTGGGCATAGAGATAAAGGTCTGAGTAGAGAATACTATTTCCAAAAAACAAGTTCTAGCGATGAAGAATTTTTAAAGAATCATTACAACTGAACTTCCATGGAACAGATATCAGTCACCTGGAAGGATAATCCATTTGAGGAGAGAGTCCCTTACTCCATCTTTTCTCTGACATCAA
>DATDXI010000080.1:0-5487 GCA_035289385.1 Candidatus Nanoarchaeia archaeon
AAGGCATTCTGATGAGTGAGGTAAGGCTTCTTCGTCAAAGCATAGGCTATACGACTTTCAGAATCAGGAAGATATTGCACACCGGTAATTCCATCTTGAAAATGAAGCTGTCCCCCTGGCTGGTTGTCCCACAATCTGCTCTGTTTTCCAACGAGCTTAATTCCTTCTTCCAATTCATCACTCAAGCAATCCTCAACAAAAATTCGTAGAGCTTCCTTGCTAAAAATCTTTGCTAAAACATCTTCCTGGCTGGTGGAAAGTCTCGTATTAACAGCATTGCTCGTAACCTGGATGAGGAAGAGGAAAATGAATAGGATAACAATCCCCAGAATAATAAACATCGTAATCTGCCCTCTTTTTTTCATGGTACTTAGGAGAGAATAATCTAGAGATGTTTATAAATATAGCGAGGATGTTACTCTTCCACTTCCGGTGACAATAAGATAGGAAAAGCTTAAATATTATAATTGATATTTATAATATAAATAATAAAAATAACAACAAGGTGATGAAAAATGGCAACAATGTCCGTTTCAGTTGAAGAGGAGATGAAGGAAAAGATGAGCAGGCTCCAGGAGATTAATTGGTCTGCCGTAGCTAGGCATGCTTTTGAAGAGAAATTAAGAGAAGTGGATATTTTAAAGAAAATAGCCAGCAAAAGCAAGCTTACAGCAAAAGACGCTGATGAAATTTCCAGAAAAATCAGTGAAAGCATGGCTAGAAAATTTAAAGGTATGGAATAATGCAGGTAATCACTGATGCTAATATCATAATAGCAATGCTAGTCAGACCAGGCAAACCTATCGATCTTTTTTTTGATAGTAGATTAAGCCTTTATGCGCCGCACCTGCTGTTTGTGGAGCTGGAAAACAATAAAGAGGAGATCATGGAGAAAACAGGATTAACTGAAGATGAATTTGAATGGTTATATTCCATCTTGAAGCATAATATTGAGATAATTCCTGAAGAAGAATTTTTAAGATTTAGAGAAACAGCGGAGAATATTTGCCCTGATTCAAAAGACATTGTATACTTTGCCTTGGCTCTCTATTTGAACTGCCCTATCTGGTCAAATGAAAAGAAATTAAAAGAGCAAGCTAAAATTAAGGTTTATGCAACACATGAGCTGATGAAACTGTTGGGGGTGTAGAGATAATCAGTTATGGGAAAAATCTCTTCTTACCCTGCCACTTCCGGCCGTAATTTCCCCGTCAGCTGTGGCCAGATTTGGTTCAACAGATTCTTCTTGCCAGGTGTTACGGAGATCTCAACCCGTTGAGTATCATCGATCGTTACACAGTTCACTTTTTCTGGCTCTAACAGATCAGCTGGCCATGCCGAGCCAAGATGTCTGGCATTAAGGAAAGCGCAGATAGGGCTTTCAAATCCCGTATAATCGGCAATGATGGAATGTTTTGACACAGAGCTAGGAGATGTCTTGGGCAGAACTTCTTTAACGGCTTGAACTTCCTTGCCATCTGCTTTGAGAAGGTAAATATCTCTAAAATTATCTGCTTCCTGTACAAACTGTAACGTTGAGGAAAGAGTCTCTTCCCGGCCAAAGAAATCAGAGAGGAAGTCGAAGACTTTATCTTTAAAGACGACGAAACTTAATGGCCTGCTGATGCCATCTCGGCCATAGATCAAGGCGTTAATGCCCGGAACATATTGTAATTCTCCTACAAATGATTCAGTTGTTGCACAAACTCCATCATCCCCACAGATGCTAGGATGCTGGTCAAATGCTCGTAGTAAAGAGTCATCATCATTAATGGGCTTGTTTAAGGTTGTGGCAAAGATAACATTTCCTGCTTCATGCTTTAAGATACAGGCGCTATTGATGCAGGTGTTGTCTTCTGGAGGAATAAGGCGTTCCGCTACTGGATCAGCTGGAAGAGGGAAGCAAGAAGCCGATGTTGCTGAAGGAACACTTCCAGGAATTAATGAATCAGAAGGCAACGTTGCTCCTTCACCTCCTCCTAAAATTTGCTGCTCTTTGCCGTCAAAATCTGCCAAAACTGCTTTTGGATCAGAACAATAGATACTGTAATCGGAACTGCCCGCTTCTTCCAATAATTGCCCGGCTAAGAATTTTGTCCTGCTAGTCCAGTCTCCTTGATCACAGTAATGGTCTAAGACAAATTCAGAATCGTTGATGCACGTGGGGAACTTTACTCCTGTTATCTCTGTTTGCTGATGGAAATTGATCTGCTCAGAACCTTCTTTTGGCATTTCAGCAATAATCTTATCTTCCGTATCGATGATTTCTGTATTTCTTGACGACAAGATAAAACATTGATTTTCAAAGGAGCAGAAACCTTGCTTTTCCGCATTCCAGTCAGATAATAGAGGAAGTTCTACCCAAGAGCCTTCGATGCAGCGGTAATTCCTGTCCTCTCCGACATGCTCTGCTATTAATGTATCATCCGTCATAGGTTCAACACACGTAAAGCCGTTCCAGCAGTAATTTGTCGGACAGCAGGCTGCTGCTGCTCTGGGTTTTTGTTTGCTGGGGTATCTTAAATTATAGGAAAATTCAGCAATGCCTTTGCCGTCATCCAGTTGCAAGAGAGGGTATTGGATGGTGCAAGAACCAGAGAATTGGAAGGAGACGTAAGAGTTCGTGCCAGTATTGAATGATGTTCCTGCGGCATTTAGAGTTATTTTTGTTGGTGCTGTTGCTGATGGGTTGGAGGTGTCGTAAAGGATAGCTTGAACGTCATCACAGCTTCCTTCATACGAGAAACGCAATGTTGCCCCTTGAGGAATAGCTATCCTATCGGAGAGGAGCATTTGAGTTGCTGTTAATGGTATGGATCGTGGTATTATTGTTTCTTCTTCTGATAGTTCAGATTCAGGGATATCTTGAGGATGCCTATTTTCCGTTTCGACTTTTTGATATAAACCATCACCAACCAAATCAAAAATATCCCAATATAACAATTCTGGGGGTTTAATTTCTGTGAAATAAGGATTAGGTAGGATGTTTCTTCCCGGAAGGATTGGTGAAGGCATGTTTCTGTTCTTGCTTTCTGTCTCCTGTTCTCCCTCTGGCGCTCGCAATTCAAGACGTTCATCCATGTTTTCTACAGTAGTATCTTCAGGAACAGGCTTATAGCCGAATTCAGGCAGAGTTTGCTTACTCCATGTTCCGATAGTGGTAAGGTAAGGAATATCATCAGCTTCCTCTGGATGGGGTTCCGTTTCACTAAATGAACAGAAATACTCCCCTTTCACATCACAGAACAGAAGATCATTGTATTCTTGATCCGACAATGTTGATTGTTCTTGCAGGCCAGCATTACAGCCGTAAAATTGGTAATGAAATTTGTCAGGATAATCAGGATCGGTGTCTTTGACGTAAACGACGTTCTGAGGAACTCGCTTGACACGGAGATTGGCAGCAGGAGCGCCGATGGAATCTTCAGAATTAAAGCGATCATAGAGAGGATCGATATCAATTTCTGTGGTTTGTTCAGATAATAATATTTCATCCTTAAGTCCTGGCCCAAGAACAAGATACAGGTCATACATCCCAGGATTATTGTTGGTGATAGTGTAGTCAATCGCTTCTTCAGCCGGATCAGATTCTCCTGGCAGAGGAAAGACACATTCGTTAGAAGTGCAAGTGAATGTTTTTTTAGTTAATGCCTCGTCAGTAATAGGAACCATCGGAAGCTCTGTAGCTCTTAAGAAATATTTGGATTGAGCGCGATTGGCGTCAAGTTTTTCTGTGGGAACTATTCTAATATCTATATACTCTTCTTCTCCAAAACTACTTAAAATCAATTTATTATTAGCTAGAACAACCCAATTATCATTATTATCTTTAGCTTCCATTTCTAAATTTAAATTGAGCGTGTCTTTTATGGTTATCGAAGAAAGAACTACATCAAGGCCCGTATTACAATATGGAGTAACAACTCCTCTAAAAAAACATGCCCAGAATTGCACAACAGGGTACCTATTTTCCACATCTCCTTCATAATAAAATTTAAAGTTTTCCCTATTAAAAGTATTAAAGCTAGTAATATACACTTCTTTATCCGCTTCACTTATAGTACCAACAAATTCATACTCAAACTCCAAATCATACGGATAATACCCAATATAATCAATATCATACTCTTTCTCTTTATACTGGACATTGATCTCTACATTGCCCACACTCTGCTGATCTTCCACCACAACAGAATTCCAACAGCCACGAACATTTCCAGAGGCATATTCCCCTTGATCATTGCCGCAGCACATTGCATCAATATCCAGCTCTTCATTCTCTTCAATCCAAGCTAATTTAGCTTCGGGGTCATAGAGAGCATTGCAAAGGTCTTCGCCATTTAAGAAAGAATTTGGATCATAATGGTCAATATCCGTAATCCAAGAACTTGCTTGTTCTTCAGAAATATCTAGGTGTGTCGGATTTAAGTCGCTGCCTATGCCGGAACATAATGGTGTATCACCTTCCTTGCTAAAATAGATGTTCTTCACTTCAATCGTATTAGTAATAGGAATTGACGCAATAGTAAGGCTTTTTATAGATTGCAATCCATCAGGTATCTTTGTCTTGATATGGTACCATTCTCCTGGTGTTAGATAAGCATTGTTGGTAATATCACCTAAAACATTCTTCCGCATGATATTTTCATCATCATTGCGATCTTCCGCCGGACCACTGATAGTTAATAATAGCCTTGCTGGGAATTTGACTTCGTCAGTATATTTTACCATAAACTCTAGATGGGTATATCCTTCAGCACTAACGATAGTATCCCCATAATAATCATGGTAATGGTCCATGTCCACTTCTGCAGAATGTATAGAAGGACGCTTTAAGGTTAATCCAAACAATCCATCACCGGCAACCCTCGTTTTTGCCACATTATTACTCAATGCTGTTTCATCAGGAGAAGTTTCGGATAAACATTCCGCCCAGCTCCACCTGTTCCCTTCATCAAAACAATAGAAACGGTTGGCTTCTTCAATATAATCACTGCTAGAAACATCTGTTGAAATGCTGTTCGGTCCGGTTGGATCTGAATTTTCATCTGTAGCCCGGCATTCCACCCAGCGCTCGTTATTGGAAACAACATCATAAGGTGCATCTTCATCAGGATCATTGATGCTCATGATCCTAAACGGCTTGCTGGCTGCAGGAAGCCAGCACCAATCTTTAGGTGAATATATCCCTCCTCCATCACATCCTGCTTCTTTCCATCCCGGATGTTCAATCTCTCCATCAGCTAAGGTATGGCCGACAATATTTTCATCGCCGAATTCCCCTGTTTCCGAACTTTGAGATGGCAGGCAGAGGTAAGCATCGACAACTATGTCCTGTTCACTCCCCTCAGGAGGAAGAAGATCTTTTATCAGTCCGACGTCGCTTGATTTATCTGCCTCTCCATCAGCATACCCACAACAATAACCGCCTTCAAGAGTATCTATCCAAGAATAATAGCCATCGTCAACATTCCTGTGTTGGACGGG
>DATDXI010000081.1:0-13392 GCA_035289385.1 Candidatus Nanoarchaeia archaeon
ATCAAAGCCCTCTTTTCCCTCAGGATGTAGAAACTGCCTGGCATATTTGGCGCCCAATTAGATTAGCTGAACAGCTTCAAAAACCGTTGATTGTCGGATACCGGCAGAATTTTTGCTTTACGGTTGACTGCTACGAACGTGGCTATGTTGCTAATAGAGAAAAAATAAAGTGCCCCACTACCATTGTAAAAATATAATTAAATGGTTTAGAAATAAGTAGGATCTTTTTGGGAACAGTTTTCTCTCTTCATTTAATTTTCACATAACTCCTTTCACTAAATTGCCTACCGTCGCTTCTTTCCTAAATGCATCAGTATCCGCCTTTTCAATATGTTCACCAGCTAATAACTTCTTATACAACATAGTTAATGTAAATACATCTTCCTCTGCATCTATGAAAAGCTGTGTGATTCCGGCATGAACAACTTCATTGGTGCGCTGCAGTATCCCTATATGCTTCGAGTAGAGCATCTCTGTAGCTCCCGTGCTTCCGACACGAAGGGGAAAAGTATATCCTTCCTTGTCCGTCAGTTTTTCCGTGCCAAGGTGCTCTTTAAAGGTCATGACGACAGGCTTACCATGAGCGTAATACACTAGGTCTTTCTTGTTCTGAAATCCAGCTAATTCTTTCACATTCAATTCTATAGAAGCAACAGCTTGATGTCCATAAAAGGTAAGCTGCTGGTCATTAAAGATATTCATCTGGTATCCCATGATCAGCGGTACGTCTAAGTGAAGAGCTAGAATACCTACGTTATTCACGAGCATGCCGTCAGGCTTGATGGTTTTGAGGATAGCTGCCATTCTCTTCATATCTTCATCGACCATGACCATAGGTGTATGCATATAGAACTGAACTTTTTGTCCAGATCTTTTGGCTGCAGCAACAAGCTGAGCGGCTTTTTCCAGATCAGGGGCAAAGAGATCATAGTATATCACATCAGCTTTCGCTTGCAGTGCTTCTCTTAACCCTGGAAGAGAATAGACTTGGACATGGACTTTTTTCTCTTGCGCAGGCTGTACTTTAAATGAGGGAGTAGGAACAGTTTTCTTTTCCTTAGCTATGGGAACAAGCAGATCAAGTAATTGCTGCTCAAGTCCTTTTCGGAATGTGGTCAGCTCACTTTTCGGGATGAAGGAATTGTCTGTCGACCCAGTAATATTCCTAATAAAAAAGATATCACTCTCAAACTTGTGTAATTCTTTCTTCAGCTGTTCAAAGGTAAAAGGATGCTTTTCTGGTGCTGAAGCAGGTGATTGAAGAGGGATTTTTATGGTTTTATCTAGAACGGTAACCTCTAGCAGGGGAACGTTCTGTCTTTGGATTTTTATGGAGATATCAACAGCAGATCGTGTATTCTCTCCCAGCAAATTTTCGCCATGGAGAGGCGTCATCAAAAAAATCAAAGCGCCATTGGTAAATCCAGGCACACCTAAACGAATGCTTTGTCCCTGCTGGGCTTTCGCTACTTTATTTCCTTTGACAAAAATGTCTTTCACATGACAGCCTTGATGTTCGCCTTGATGAACAATATTTATCCCGTCATACATCTCGAGGGGGTGCTGCAGCAGGAGTTCTCCGCGTACCACTTTTCCCAATAAAATTCCACGCTTGGAAGGGATGGCACTATCGACGATCGATTTCTGATCAGCAAAGAAGCCTGAGGTGAATTCCCTGTTGAATGCCAGCTTCAGATTTTTTATGGTTTTATCGGTTACGGGAACTTTCTTGTTCTGATAATATGCATCCAGCTGCTGCCGGTAATATCTTGTTGTTGTTGCAACATACTCGGCAGATTTCATGCGCCCTTCGATCTTGATCGTTTTTGCTCCGCATTCAATGATGTCTGGAACATTTTCAATGAGGCAGAGGTCTTTTGCAGAAAGAAGGTACTTGTCCCCATTATACTGCTTGCGGCAGGAACTGGCGCACATGCCTCTGTTTCCTGACCTCTTGCCGATCAGGGAAGAAATGAGGCATTGGCCAGAATAAGAGATACAAAGATGCCCATGCACAAAAATTTCTAGATGCGCTTTCGTCTTATTTTCTATCTCTTTAACTTGCTGCTTCGTCAGCTCTCTGGCCAAAACAAAGACATCCACATATTTCTTCCAGTATTCTACAGAGGGAGTATTCATGATCGTCGCCTGGGTAGAGGCATGAACGGCGAGAGAAGGAAAGTTTGTTTTTATCAATGGGGCAAAACTGAGGTCCTGTAGAATAACAGCATCTATCCCCAACTGTTCTGCGATGGCCAATTGGGAAAGAAAAGGCTTGATCTCCTGGTTTTTGATGAGGGTATTCAGCGTCAGGAAAACTTTCACATTGTGGAGATGGGCATATTGCACTGCTCTTTTTAATTCATCTGCGGTGAAGTTATGGGCTAACCTCCTGGCATTAAATAATTTTGACCCGAGATAGACCGAATCTGCACCGTTGTTTACGGCTGCTATTAACGACTCAAAGTCGCCTACGGGAGAGAGAAGCTGGACCTTATCCATAACCTCTATTTTTCAGGAGTTATTTTATAAATGTTTCTTGGGGGTGGTTTAGAGAAGGGGATATACCAAGAGATTGGTGTTTAGAGCAAGGACAGTTTTTATGATATGCTTGGAGGCAATGTTAGCCTTCGTCCTGAGCGGTAATTTTTATCAACGAAGGCGATAACATCTTCCTTATTTTGAAATTGAATCCAGTGAGTGCTATTGCCGTCATAATCCACTTTCTCCTCGATAGGTCGTACTCTTCTTTGCTCAAAATCATAGACGCGACCCTTTCTTCTGGAAATGGGATGACCTTGAGTATCCAGAAGAGCCCTTGGAACCTGACGTTGAATAAGCTGATTTAAAGTAATCCCTTCATCTGCAGCTCTTTGACTATCATAAATAAGGACAAATCCTGAGTTATAGTTGTCTCTTCCCGAGACATTGCCACCGTCTCTTTCTGGAAGTGGGGGGATATACCATCTCATGCTTTTTCCGTCATCATTGGAATATATTAATGTTATGGATTATCTCTCTGTCTGTTCTCGTCTATCATAATCTATTTAAACTGAAGAGCAGGATTGTTGCGTCATGATGAAAACTGAAGCAACACCTTTGGATGAAAAAGTAGCAACATTGCTTATTGGCGTTGACACGTTATTTGGTGGAGATGCCCTGCATGAAAGCGGTGCCCATCACTTTATAGCAGATACGTGGTTTTCAGGAACTGCTCCTCCTGATATTTACCATGATGCATTTGCGCAAGCAGCTCGTGATGTATCTCAAGGAGTTGAAGGAGCACCAAATGTCCTAAAAGATGCTACTGCAATCCACGCTTTTGTAGAAAGGCATGACCTTCGTACTCTTCCTTTTGAGATAACAGGAGGCATAACTGGTTTAAGAAATGATAATTTGGCAAATGTGCTTCATCTTACTGATGCCCTTTCCGCGATGCTTGATACTCGTCTAGCTATGGCTGATGGCACAGAACTTCCTTCTTTTGAAAGACGATACCATGCGGCAACAGCAAATACTGTTGATACCATAGAAGTTATTGATCCTAGTCATGCACGGGAGAGATTGCAGGAAGCGTTAGCAAAGGTAGGTTATGAGGTGACGCAAAGCAGAGGTCTGCGTGAAACGGTTTTAGCTTGGCAAGCAGCACAACAGCCGCTAGCTCCAGACAAAGTTGGCGAAGCGGCAAAAGAGATTATCGGTCCTCTTTTAGCAGCAATGAGATCTCATGTCTTTTCTTATCTCTATTTTCCAGTTCAGGGGAACAGATCGGATCTTTCTGATGTTGCTTTTAGTGGTCATAGGTTTGAAACTCTTTCCGGAGTTAAATTTACTGGCTCCAGCATTTACCAAGGTGGTGAGCAAGATGGAGTTCCTGCATTACGAGGATTATTTGAATATAATACTGATCATCCCATCACGAGAGTAAGGCTTCAACATCTCTGTGCCCATGAAGTTGTTGGCCATTATCTCAATTCTGCCGTCCAGGATTTATTATGGAGAAGCGGGAAACTTGGTTTTATCGCTACGATGGCAACGATGTGCTCACCAGAAGTTGCTTTTCAGGAAGGCTGGGCAGAGAATATCTTTGAGGTAGTATATGGGTCTCGGGAAGCTGCGGTAATGGCATATGGAAAAGATTTAGCTGTGGTTTTGGCGCATACTGACCTTGAAAGTTTTGGGAAAAATAATGCTTCTGTTCTTTATCAGAGAGATGGCGCTAGCTTAGATGAAGTGCGACGGCATATCGCGGAGGATTGTGTTCAAGCAGACCCCATTGTTGAAAAGCTGTCAGGAGCATGGGCGCAGCATCCTATCATCGGGCCAATGTACGGTCCAGCATACCATCATGGAAGAGAGATAGTCAGTCAAGCTATCAGAGACCATGGTAGAATTCCTGTTGCAAGAATTGGATATCATCTCCAAGGATGGGTAGACATAGGAACATTTAAAGCCAAAACAGAGCGTTTGTAGCCATAGTGTTTATTCTTCTCCTATTCTTCTTCTCCTGTTTCATATTCCAAAGAAAGGCTTTTATAGATAGGACTTGATTATCTGTTGATGCAGATCATTAAGGAGCAGAAAGCAATCATCAAAGCAACTCTTCCGGAGCGAGATCCAACGAAAAAGCAGGAAGTGTTCTATAATCCCTTGATGACATCCAATAGAAATATATCTGTTCTCTTGCTGAATTCTGTTACAAATAAAGAGATGGATATCGCTGATCCGTTAGCTGGTTCGGGAATACGAGCGATAAGATTTTTGCAAGAGTTGAAAAAAGGAAAAATAAAACAGCTGTTCGTCAATGATAATAAAGAACTGTTTATCGATCAATTCAAAGACAATCTTCGGCTGAGCAAGCTAGATACTCCTACAATACAAAAAATGGTCACGATAAAAAATGACGATGCCGAGCAGTTCTTATTGGGCCAGCGCAGCGATGAGTTTAGCGGCTATTTTGATTATATTGACATCGATCCATTTGGTACGCCTAATCCTTTTCTTTCTGCTGCGGTAAACAGGATAAAGCGTGATGGTATTCTGGCAATAACGGCTACGGATACTGCTGCGTTAACAGGAACGTATCCTAAAGTGACTCTGCGGAAATATTGGGCAAGAAACATTCGGAATTATCTGATGCATGAGACGGGCTTACGTATCTTGATCCGGAAAGTGCAGCTGCAAGGCATTCAATTTGATAAGGCACTTGTTCCAATTCTAGCGTATCATAAAGATCATTATTTCAGGATGTATTTTCGGAGCGAGAAAGGAAAAGAGAAATGTGATGCCCTATTGAAGCAGCACCAGTTTTTTCTGATGAATCCCAAGACTCTTGAATTCAAGACATCCGTGTATAACTTGGAACAAGGATGGGAATGGATGGGGCCGTTGTGGACAGGATCTTTATTTGATCGGCCGTTGCTGGAGATCATGAATAGAAAAAATACATTTCAAGAAGAGGAGAAGTTCCTTTCTCTCTTGCTGGAAGAAGCAGGGCAAGACCAGCCGTTCTTTTATGACCTTCATGTCTTAGCCAAGAAGTATGGGAAAGAGCCACCGAAGATGGATGCAGCCTTGCAGAAATTGCAAGGAGTAAGGACACATTTTTCTGTGTATGGGGTGAAGACGAAGAAAGGAGTGAAGGATGTGGTGAGATTACTTAAGTGAGTTATCATATGGCCTTTGTTTCAAATATTCTGTCAAAAATTATTATTGTTTAAGGTCCGAAGGTATCATATAATCAGCATAAGCAGCACTTACTGCTAAAAAACATGTTGTTCCTATCGCTGTCACTATTGCTTCTGCCACTATTGTTTCAATGTTGTTCCATGCTCTTAAGTGAGAAAAATAAGTTATTATTTGTGGGAGGGCTGCTCCTGCAAGAATTATCCCTAAGCCCCCAGCTATCCCATAAGGAAACTTTTGTTGTGACAATGGCGTTCTTGTCTCTTCAGGCAAGGGCAAAGCATCTTCTTCCAAAACAATCCCTCTTCTCTCACAGATGCCATAAATTAATTTGCCAACCCGGTCAACCACTTCCTCCGGGCTTTCTGAATTTGCTGTTTGTTCTAACGGAGAATATTCTGCTGTGCGCCGTTGTGTTGCTAAGGATTCCATCAGGAATAAAAAGAGACTCTTTTATTTAAAGATAGTGCAGCAATTCTTTGGTTGTATAAGCTTTCACCCTCTGTTGTTTATGGAGGTGTGGATCGTCTGACCAAATGTCACACGTAGATGCAATGGCCGCAGCGAGAAATGGGGTATCACCCTTATCGATAATATCCATAATCATTTTAGCCTCACTCATAGCTGATTCTATAGTCGTGTCGTCCAAGAGAGTCATCTTCTCTTGAAATGTTTGCCATAGTTTTTCAAAATTCTCTTCGGAGAGCTTAGCTTTTTGACAAATCTCTTTCCGATACTTTGCGACTTCTTTCCCTAGCGTGGGAATCATGATGAACTCTGCAGGAAAGTGGTAGAGGATATGCCTAGAGATACCATCTTTAATGAAAGCGGCAATAATCCTGTTAGTATCCACCACAAGTCTCATCGAAATCGCTTTCTCATCTCGCTTTTAATCTTATGTCCAATACGTTCTGCGTCTTCTTCTGTGAGAGTACTATTCTTCAGCACTTCTTCCATCCAATGGATCTCCTGCACTTTCTTTTGGAACGCTTGCCGTGCCACATCACTCCACTTTATTTCTGAATGCGCTTTTATTTCCTTATGCAGCTCCTGCGGGATGGATAAAGTCATATTTACCATAGGTATCACTTATGTGGGATATGTGTTAGCACATATTTAAAGGTTTTGCTGGATTTCTTGTCGATGGGCGTGAAGATGGAGGAGGGGTTGAATAAGATTTGGTAACGGTAGAAATAATCCCTCTTTTGCTGTGAGCCAGGGATAGTAGATATATTTCTAGCGAAATCTCTTTAAACCATCTTCACTTTCTTTCTCTTTATGCGCAAACTCACCTCAGAACAAGCACGCGTTCTTCTGGAGAAAGGGACAGAAGCCCCATTTACCGGAACATTATTATTGAACAAAGAGAAAGGCGGGTATCATTGCGTGCAGTGCGGGGCAAAACTCTTTTCTTCTTCTGCAAAATTCGATTCTGGTACGGGATGGCCGAGCTTTACTGAGGCTAACAATGTTGAATTGAAAGAAGATACTGCTCATGGAATGGTCAGGACAGAAGTTATCTGTAAAAAATGCAAAGGGCATTTAGGACATGTCTTTGATGACGGTCCTAAAGGGAAGAAGAGGTACTGTATCAATTCTTGTGTGTTGGAGTTTAAGAAGTAGATTTTGGAGAAGTTTAAGGAGTAGATGCAACTTAAGAAGGATGCAGAGATTCTAAGAATCGTTTTAAATAAGCTTCTGGGCTGATTGCTGCCATCAAATCAGGAGTGGCTAAGAAGGAATCATATCTCACTCCATTTATTGGTGCAATTCCATACCCTGCAACAATGCATTGCCGGTCTCCTCGCCAGTCTTCATAATCTCTAAATACTTTTCTAGAGGGAGGGTTTCTTATACCTGTCGTTGTGGGAACAAAGATAACATCATAATGCTTGCCATCTTGAAGAAGGCGTGGAGTCTGCGGTTCTCGGACAGCTCTTCTGGTAACTTGAAGAGAAGACATCATCCCTTCTAGCCGATCCGCTAAAGAAGATGTTCCGGGATCATCTAGCAATAAAACGTGGTTTATGGCCATATCTTTTGGTTATGTGCCTCCATTTAAAACCGTTGTGGAAGAAGGTACGTCTGTATGGAAGAAGAATTCGATATCGATCAGCTTCTATCATACTTTCCCATCAACTCTGCTTGCTGGAAAATTACTTCTCAGAGAATGAAGTTAGTGAAACATATCTCTCTTTAACTCCAAAGACTTGAGCAGCAATGTGCCCCACAGCTGCAAATGTATCGGTAGTCGGAACGCGGATATCGTTCAAATCTCCTCCTTTTCTTAATCCCAGCAGAGGAACAGGTTCTCGATGATGATAGCCATAATTACTAAATTGTGGAGGTAATTCTGTATGATACGTTCGATCTCCTGCATGTAACATCCCATGGTCCGCAGTGACTAACAATATATCACCTTCCCTCATTTCCTGAACTATCCGGGGAACACAACGATCTATCTCTTCAATAGAACGCAGAGAGCCTTCAACCTGTTGTGTATGCCCATACAAGCTATCAGTATCAACACAATTCACGAAAACAAAAGTTCCATTGCTTTCAGCTTCTCGCAGAGCCTGAAGAGTGCCTTGGATAGAATAAGGATTTGTATCTTTGTGCTTAGGATGAACAAATCGTAACCCCAGTCCTGGCTCTAAATCTTCAGGGTTACTCAGTTTAATTTTATTGTCCCATAAAGAAGACAGAACAAGCTCCGCCGGCTTGCCAACACTCACTAGAGAAATACCTGCTTCTTTCAGGACATCAAGTAACGTAGGTTTATCAAGACCAAGAACCCGATCATATCTGTTTGGTGTTCTAACAACTTCTCCATCCCGTAGAACATACGTTCTGGAAATAGCTCGGGTAATTGGAATTCCCATTTCCATGGCCAAATCAAAAGCAGCATCAGTTATGCGATGAGCCTCTTCTACAGGGATAACTGCTTCATCAGTAGCAATTTGAATTAAAGGGTCACAGACGCTAGAATAAACAATAGGCCATCCTGTTCTCGTATGCTCCTCACTATTTTTTTCAATGGCTTCCATGCCCCCTGCCATTTCATTATACAACGTTCTTCGCCCTATCTTTTGTTCTAATGCCCGAATATACTCCGCCGAAAATCCGCTAAAAAAAAGCTCATATTGTCGGGGATCAGTTACTCCCACCATTTCCCTATGTCCGATAACACTATCTGCTTCTGCCGAAACTTGATGGAGGGCGTAAGAAAGCTGAGGGTTATCTTCTGGTCTTATCCGTGAGTGATGCCGTGCTGCTAGGATGTTCCCTAACCCCATTCTTTGAAAATGAGGAAGATGGACCTCTCCTGGAAACTTATCTAACAAATAATCAAGAGTGGTAAGCCCCACTGCATCCATGACTAAGGTAACAACGGTAGGAAGCATAACCAATAACTCTCTCTTTTTGATATTTAAATATATTGAAACTGTAGGCTAGGGGTGATGTTCAGGAAATGTGTTATGTTATAGAAGAAAATCCCTATACTTATCCTATTTTAATTCAATCAGCTTCTATCATACTTTCCCATCAACTCTGCTTGCTCGATGATATGTCCGTGCATAGCCTGTTCTACTTGTGCTTTCGTCGCTCCTGCTGGAAGATCTAATTCTTTATCTACGGCATAGAGCTTGAAAAAGTAGCGGTGAGTTGTGGGCTGGTATTGTGGCGGAGGGCAAGGGGCTCTATATCCTTCCTGTCCGGCAGAATTTTTTCCAGACGTGCCAACAGCAGAAGCTGTCACTATTTTCTTGATATTTTGTGGAATATTAAACAAAACCCAATGGTCAAAGACTTGAATTCCTCTTGCTTCTTTTACGGCAGGAGGAATATCTGGATCATCCATGATCAAGACTAAGCTTGCTGTTCCTTTTGGAACGTTGGAGATCTGCAATTCGGGATTGATGTTGTCTCCATCACAGGTATATTTTCTGGGGATGTTTCCATTATCTTCAAATAGGGGGCTGGTTAGTTTCATGATGTTTACCTCTTGTTGTATCTCTTCTTGTTGCATCTTTTCTTCTGGTATATCTACTCGGACCATTGTTTCTTGTGCAGGAATATCTTTTGGACTGCAGCTTGATAAAAATAAGAATACTACTATCACCACTCCTATTTTTAGCATCAATTGGAATAAAGAAGCGAGATTATAAAAAAGTAACTCCTATAATCTATACAAGTCTAATGTTATCATTTACAGGTTTATCCCTCCCATTTTCAACAAAGAGCCTCTGATTCAGAACTTTTATTAAGGATAGCTTTCCGAAGGGAATGCTTTTTAGCATTTTCTCATGACAACGATCGGATTTCCCAGCAGTACCATGCCGGAAGAGTCGAGGGTAGCTTTGCTCCCTCCAGAATTAGAATGTCTTGTTTCTACATCACCTTTGCATTTTCAGGCAGAGTATGCCAAGCATTTAGGTCTTTCTGATCAAGAATATGTCCAACGTGGAGCGATCATGGTGCCAAGGATGGAATTAGCACAATCAGACATTTTAATCATCCCAAAACGAGACGAGCCTGATGCTGAATTATTGAGAAGAGGTCAAACTGTTGCCGGATGGCTCTATGTTGGCCAGACTCCTTGGCTTTATGAGCGAATGTCAGCATTAGAGATTACTGCTGTCGCTTTTGAGGAAATGTGTTCCGCTGGTCGTCATGTGTTTTCGGACAATAATTTTATTGCGGGAAAAGCAGGGATCATAGATGCTTTAGAAGTCTTGGAAGCGATGGTAGGAAAGTCTCCAAAACATTATCAAAAAATAGCAGTTTTAGGCCGTGGTACGGTGGCAAAGGGTGTGTTTGATGTCTTAGATGAGCTGGGTTTACCTTATGATACTTTTCATCGAACGACGTATGGCCGTTTCTTTGAAGAGATTTCCCGTTACGATCTCATTATCAGCTGTATCAAATGGGATTATACCGGAGAGGACTTTATTCCAAAAGATCATGTTGACCGGATGCAGGATGGATGCTATGTCGTCGATCTGACGTCAGAAGGTATTAGTGGAAGTGTGCCACAGCCGATTGCCAGACCTACGTATCGTTTACCGACCAAGAGAGGCGCAATCCATATATATAATAATGATCATGTTCCAACCTTATGGCCGTTACGGGCTTCTCAAGGGATCGGCCAGGCCTTAGTTCCTATTCTCAATTCTTTTCTTCAAGGTGAACCCAGTGAAGTGATAAAGAGGGCAACGGTATTGGATAAAGGAAAACCGACAGGAGTACAGAAATTTCAGTTTTAAGAAAAAGGTTTTTTGCTCCTCTATATTAAGCAGTTGTTGTGAAGTGTGTGAAAACGTTATTTTATTTATCCTAACGCTAAATCCATCTTTGCTACTTCAGAAGACTGCACGCCAGCCACTTTACCCATCTTTTCGGCGATGGCATCAAATTCTGTCCCTTCAACTTCAAACATCGCTAAAATTAAGATGGCTACTAGACCGAAAGCGATAGGCTCTTCTTTTGCCTGCATCTGACCGATAGAGCCGGCATCCTTAGCTATGGCCAGCGCTTTCTTTTTTATGCTGGCTAAATCTACATCCGGAGCTTCCGGCATCAATTTGAATGTTACGATTGCTTTTGCCATAACCTTTAGAAAAGGTTATCATCCAAAATGCAGACATTCGCTCGTTTCACTTCGCTCAGTCTTGCAAAAAAGATAATAAACTTCTTACCCCTTACCTTCTAATTCGGGCCTTTGAACCCACAGCCCGGGCAAGCGTATCGTGAAGCATTGCTTCTGCAGTTGGTGCAGCGGACAATGTCATAATTCCCACATTGCGGGCAGCTGAAAGTTACCGTTCCCTTATCATTTACTGTCTTCTTTTTACAAGAGATACATGTTTTTTCTAACATAGTTTCCATAATTTCTGGACGGTCTTTATAAACTTTTACTTTCCAACAACCATGATCATATTCTTTCCAATCTTAAATCCCACGGGCAAGAACTGTTCCGTAACGTAAATGTTGGTAAGAGTGTGATCTGTAATCTTTCGTGTGTTTATCACCGAACCAGGAAGAAGGGCCATGAACGGGATCAATTGGTCAGCGAGGTAAGGGTCGATAGGATAGCCAGAGTTGATCTCTTCTGCCAGCTGTTTGGCAGCATCCTTGCCGATCTCTTCTGACTTCTTCGCTTTCTCCACTAACGCACTGCTGCCCATAAATAAAGTAGCATCGCTATTCTCTGAGAAAGCTCCCCCAGAAAAAACTCCCCAGAGGACGATCTCTCCGCCGGTACTAAACGTATTGGAATATTCTACTCGAATAGTTTTAGGAACTTCAAACTCTCTTAACCCTACTTCAGCAGCATGCTTGATGCGCTCGGCAACTTCTTTCTCCTGCAGATCTGATGAGACGTTGACAATGCCTCGTATCTGCTCTAATTTCCCTTGCTTTTCAAAATGGTATTTTGGCAAGGAATTACAGAATAAGGAGATGACGGCAGGATCGTCAGAGCTTACCTGCGGTTTTATTTCTATCTTTACTTCTCCTCCCCCCACGGGGAAGTATCCTCGCTTGATGATCTTGACATCGATCTTCTCCACAAAGCGCTGCAGGAACGGCAACAGGATATTCTGAAGATATTCAACGGGGGCCTGCCATTTGCCGCACGTTCCTCCCTTTACTATCAGCGTTACTTTATTTGGAGCGAACATGCACGGTAAAACCAACGCTTGCAATAACAAGGAGATGCTTCCTGCTGTTCCTATATCAATATGATAGATGCCTGCTTTTACCTTTCCCGGCCTGTAATGTAATTCCATCGAGCCAAGTTCGATAGGGTTTGTTTCTGCCTTGCAGATCTGCTGCAATGCCTGGATGGCCTGCAGATGCTGCGCTTTCAATCCCGGATTTGGCCTTCCTGCTCTGATGTTCTTGATGAGGCATTCTTTTCCGGTCATGGTAGAAAGAGCTAAAGCAGTCCTCACCAATGCTCCTCCCCCTTCTCCATACGATCCGTCAAGAGTGATCATAAGACATGTCCTAATTTTTCTTTTTTGGTCTGGAGATATCTTTTGTTTTCTGTAGTAGGAATAGTCAGTAATGGAATCCTTTCCGTAACTACAATACCATGTTTTTTTAAGTCTTTGACTTTTTCTGGATTGTTGGTGAGCAGCTTGATGCTTTTGATGCCTGCGTCTTTAATGATCCTTGCTGCTTCGGCATAATCTCTCTTGTCCGGAGCAAAGCCCAATTTCTGGTTTGCTTCAACGGTATCTAAGCCTTCATCTTGCAGATGGTAGGCATTGATCTTTTGGAATAGCCCTATCCCTCGTCCTTCCTGCCGGAGATAGATGAGCATAGCATCTTTCTCTTTGCCGAGCAATTGTAATGAAGTGGTGAGCTGTTCCTGGCAGTCGCATCTTGTAGAACAAAATACTTCTCCGGTAAGGCATTCTGATTGGATTCTGGTGAGAACATTTTTTTTATTCTTCAGATTGCCTCTGGTTAAGGCAATATTTTCATTCTTCTTGCCGTTCTTATAAGCATGGATAGTGAATAAGCCGTATGTTGTAGGAAGCTTCGCTGTGGATTCCAATGTTTTCATAAGATGAATGTTCCTTATTTTTTATTTAAATGTATTGGGAGAATGAGAGCAAAACATTAATAAAACAGCAGGGAGTTTAGGCTTTTTGTGGGGCTGTAGTATAACCTGGTAGAATCGGGGCCTCCAGTAAT
>DATDXI010000082.1:0-2031 GCA_035289385.1 Candidatus Nanoarchaeia archaeon
ATAAAAATGAGCACAAATGAAGAAGCAGAAAATTTGTTAATTGATTCCAATGAATATTTGAAATCAGGGATCCATATCGGAACGAAATTTAAGACGAAATATATGGCTGACTTTATCTACAAGACAAGGCCAGACGGGTTAAGTGTTTTAAATTTGAAAAAAATTGATGAGCGTATCAGATTGGCAATAAATCTGCTCTGCAAATACAATCCTCAAGATATTTTAATCCTCAGCAGAAGGGAAAATGGCTGGAAAGCATTGAAAAAGTTGCAGCAATTGACGGGCATCAGAGTGATCAACGGCAGATATCCTCCAGGTATTTTGACAAATCCTAACTTAACTACCTTTACCGAGCCTAAATTGATCATGGTCTGTGATCCGTGGACGGATAAGGATGCTGTTGATGACGCGGGAAGAGTTGGGGTTCCTGTCATCGCCTTATGTGACACGAACAACCAATCAAATCTCTTGGATTTAGTCGTCCCTTGCAACAACAAAGGGAAGAAGTCTGTCGGTATTGTGTTCTACTTAGTTGCTAAAGAGTTTATGAAAGCAAAAGGCTTGCTGAATGCCGGGGAAGAGATGCCTGCGGTATTAGATGATTTTGTGGAGGAATAAATCTTTTTTTTTCTCATTTTTTTCGTAATATTTATAAATAACCTCTTGTCTGGCTCATTGTATGAGACAATTATCCCTCTATGCAGTAGGACTTCTAGCTGCTGCAGCTTGTGGAGAGCCAGACTTCAGGAGAGCTCCTTGTTCAACAGATTATTGTGCTGTTGCTTCTACATTAGAGTTTCAAGGATGGGATCAACATCAGTTGGGAAATATTCAGTATGATCTTGGTTTGATGGGTTTTACTGCTGCGAAGAAGCAGTCAGCACGGGTGTTATTTGAAGTTCAAGGCAAAGAGCTTGCTGCTTCTGAGCCGCCATCGTCAAGCCGGTCTTTTGTGCCAACGGGAGAATGTTCCGACTTATTGCAGGGAGATCAGCTGATGGTTACAGAAGTTCAAGTTTCTGGGAAAGCTGGTGCTCACACGGCAGATTATTGCTTGATACCTGGGCTACCGCCTCTTCCATAATCTTTAAAAGTAAAGTTCTTCTTTGAAAAGCCATGAAAAGAGTAGTCGTCATCGGCGGCGGAACAGGAAGTTTTGTCGTCTTAAGGGGATTGAAGACGCATGATGTGGACTTAGCTGCCATCGTTTCCATGGCTGATGATGGTGGTAGTACCGGAATTCTGCGTGATGAGTTAGGTGTTCTTCCTCCTGGAGATGTGCGGCAGTGTTTAGTAGCCTTATCGGATTCCGGCAGATTGATGAGGAGCTTGATGAATTACCGCTTTGAGAACGGATCGTTAGGTGGGCATAGTTTTGGCAATATCTTATTATCAGCATTAGAAAAAGTGACGGGAAGTTTTGAAAAAGCTGTTGAAGAAGTTGGGAAAATTCTCAATATCAAAGGAAAAGTAATTCCGGTTACCATGAACCCGGTCCGGTTAAACATGGTCCTTGCCAACGGCAAATTATTGAAAGGAGAGCGCGAGATTCTATTGTCTTCAGAGACATTAGTCGGTTTCAAGACCATTTACCTAGAGCCATTTCCTAAAGCGGATGCTCATGCCATCGATGAGATCATGAATGCAGATATGATCGTCTTTGGACCAGGAGGATTGTATACCAGCTTAATCCCTAATCTCTTGGTGGAAGGAGTGAGCAAGGCTATCCGGGATTCTAAAGCGAAAAAAGTGTTTATCATGAATCTCATGAACAAGCGCGCTCAGACTCCTGGATTTAAGGCGAGCGATTATCTCCGTGAAATTAAACGGTTTATGGGGAAAGATGTCTTTGACTATATCATCCTTAATGATCAAAAGCCGCCGAAAGATCTTCTAGAGAGATATGAACAGGAAAGTGAATTCATTGTCAATGATTTGAAAGATCAGCGTGTGGTGCAGACAGATCTGTTGGATAATACTGATCCAAACTACAGCAAGAGCGATGTTATCGCCCATACTCGGGCATTGATC
>DATDXI010000083.1:0-3184 GCA_035289385.1 Candidatus Nanoarchaeia archaeon
ATCCAGAAAGCTACGCCCTTTAGGGCGTAGATGAATGGATTGCTGGATTTCTGGTGTCCTAAAAATTCGACTGTCAAAGAAAGTGCCGTCAAGCCCCAGCCTTTAGGCTGGGGATAGGCACTTTCGTCGAATTTTTATGACACCGGAGATGCATAAAGTGCATCATTTTTACCCGGAGTATCTCCCTTCTTTCTCGGTAAAAACTTTAAACGTGAGGGAACTGATGGCAGAGAAGATGTCCGCATCTATTGGCAGAAACAGGCCGAGAGATCATTTTGATTTGTATAAAATACTCCAAAAGAACTTTCTTTTAGATTTAGATCTGGTCAGAAAAAAATGTGAACTGTCGGGGTATGAATTTGATATCACTAAAATGTTTAACAAAGCCCAGAAACTTAAGAAGCAGTGGGATGAAGAGATGGAGCAGTTCCTCCAGGAGAAGATTTCCTTTCAGGAAGTCATGACCACTTTAGCAAAGCATTTTCATCTGAAAGAAGAAAAGAAAAAGAAGCAAGCTCTTTTGTAAGTTAATCTCATCCTCTATGATGAACCAAAGGAATCTTTTGTTGTTCTAAAACACTATCTCAAACAAAAAACTTATTAAGTACAGATGACACTCTACCAAAAGAAGCTAGTTAGTAGTCTTTAGCTTCATAAAAGAGGCTAAGGCAAGGTCTTTTATTTCATAAAAGAGGCACGATGGACAGAACGGAATTATTGCTCAAATGCGGATTCTTTAAAGGAGATGCTAAAGAGAAGTACTGGTATAATCCTGATGCTCGTGAATATCAGCCTTATGATGGAAAATATGATCCCAATCATGCGGATGAAGAAGAGCGGGAAATGACCTTCCATCAAGCTCATGGGAGCGCTAATGTCGGCTTGGAAAGAACAGGATTTCCTACTCCTCTCAAGACCTATCGGATCTCTTTAGAGGTGTATGACTTGAGTTTGGAAGGGCCGTATTTCTGGATGGTGGAATACCTTCGCCAAAATTTTTCAAAAGTAGATAAAGTAGAAGATTCGTTTGCTGCAGCGGAAAATTCAGCTTTTTTTGGCATCACTCAGCAGAGGTTAGGCAGCCAGCAGGATAAGATTTCCCAATTCTTAGCGACGACAGGAAAGATGATCAAAGAGCTCTTTCAGATGGTCCGTGAGCTGCGGATTCTTGATGAGCGGTTAACGTACTATGAAGAAGCGGATGCGGAAACACAAAAGCCATTTGACAAGCGCAGCAAATCGGCAGAAATAACATTAAAAGGAATTTTTATCGATCTCGTCCAAGGCGGGGGAAAAAGTGCAGCTTCCGTCTATGGGATGTCTCGAGAATTAGAATATATCACGCTTCCCGACTTGTTTTTTGATACTCCTCCCTTAAAAACGATTGAAGAATTAGATCAGCATGTGGATAGCCTGCGCAAAAGCTTTAATGAGCACGTTTTGAGAGTTTTAGTGCGGCATCTTCGCCAATTCATCGAATGGAAAAAGAGGACGCACATCGAGCATAAAAGCAGAAAGAGGTTTATGTTGAGTTATCTGAAGCAGCATTTTGAGATCATCAACATGTATCTTACGTGGGTCAAGCCTTATCTGAGAAACGTTGAAAAGCTCTCGATGAAAGAAAAAAGCATGTCCATGCCGGAGATCGTTTCTGCTTTTGAAGGAAGTTTATTGGATGTGGAATTATTAGCGCAGTATAAACGGAAAGTCACCAAAGGCGTCGATGGATTTGAATGTCTTCTGGCAACATTTAATTATCGCACTAGGCCAGAGATGAAGGTTGTTCAGGAAGGATATCAGCGAGGGCCGGTGCACATAGGGAAATTTGAGATGAACATGCGTGCGTATCATTGGCTGCAGGAAGATATTGATAATTATAAAAAATTTAAAGAGAAGGAAGCGATGTGGCTGTTAGGCGACGTTTCTGTCTCCGTCCGAAAAGCGATGGAAGATCTAGGAACGGAATTAGATAAGTATCTTGAAGAAGCAAGTTCCGAACAGAAGCATAAGCCTATGGCTGTCAAGCCGTCAAAAGAAGAGAAAAAGTCCGTGATGCAGAAATTATTTGGAGATTTTTATCATTCTGGTAAAAAAAAGAAAAATAAAGCGGAGAAAGAAGAGTTGACGAAGGAGCAGAGGGAAGAGATCAAGTTCTTTAAAACGGTGAAAGGCGGTGGCCACGCGATCTACAACTGCTGGTATGCGTATCACACCTTTAAGAAGCATCATAAGCTGATCTCCTGGTAGACCATGGCTATAGAATTCTTAAGCTATGTTTGGGAACTTGTCGTATCTTGGCTGTCTTTGCTTTTTTATATCCCTTTTAAGAATCCTCACTTGTTGTGGGTATTAGGTCCCATTTGGATTGCCTGGTTTTTTGCTGAATTTTTTCAGGAGAAGAAAAAGACGACGTTTGGCAATGCTATCTCTAATGGAGTTGTTCCGGTATGGGTTTCTATCGATTGGACAAGGCTGATCATCTCTCAGATCACCGCAAAAAGTATCACTTTTGGAACAGGTGTTATCCTCAAGTTTCTCATCTGTCTCCTGGCATTCGTCTATGGAGTTATTATCATTGTGGGCGGAATCCGAGAGAAAGGTTTTGTCCATTATTTTGGAAGAACACGGGAAGTCACCTACATTTTGGCTGCTTTTACCCCGTTAGTGTATGGGGTTGTCGAATTAAGCGGGACGTTTTTCCTTTCTATCTTTCTGTTCTTTCCCGTCTTTTATTTTGTCATAGAATTTATTGATCGCATAACGCCTGATCCGGAAGAGATGGAAGATAGTGAAAGTACGGATAGCAAGCCTTCCCCAGAGCCTTCTTTTCCCATAGATTCTTCAATTGGGCAGCCGCAAAATAGTTCTTTTCCCTCGTCATCTTCACTGGATAGTTTTCCTTCTCAACCTTCTGAGCCGGATGTTCTTCAGAGAAGGCAATTTTATCCTTAGGGATTATTGTCTTTTCCAAGTATGTATTTAGTTTCCCAACAGAAATAGTGGCATTGACCTGCAAGAGCTCACTCTTGCTCGCTCAGGTCAACGTAAAATCCAGCCTGACTTTATGAATAACAGAAATGATTTAGTTTCTATTCTAAGCAGATGGTCAGGCAAGTAATCTTATCTTACGAAGCTCTTAATGGATTTTACCTCTTGACCAAGCCACTATTTTAACCAAACTAAA
>DATDXI010000084.1:0-16925 GCA_035289385.1 Candidatus Nanoarchaeia archaeon
AGGAAGAGACAGGCGTGAAAGTGAGGCCTATCATCTGCATCAATCGTGAAGTTCATCCAGAAGATGCAAAGAGAATAGTAAAAGCTGCATTACACTTTTCGGAGAGAGGCGTTGTAGGCATTGACGTAGCGTGCTATGAGCCGCCTTTCCCTCCAGAATTATTTATAGAAGCGTACGCTACGACTTTTGATTCTTCATTAAAAAGAACTGTCCATGCCGACGAGATGTGCTCGGAAGAAGAAGGGGTAAGAAATATGAATACTGCTATCCACGATCTTCGCGCTGATGGTATAGGCCACGGCATTCACCTCTGGAAACATCCTGAATTAATTGCCTTGATGGTTGAAAGAAAAATACGGCTGGAATCAAATCCTATCTCCAATGTGGCGTGCTCATTCATTGCTAATGTTGCTGACCTTCATCTTGATGAGTTGGTGCAACAAGGTGTTCAAGTTACTATCAGCTCTGATGATCCTGCTATGTGGCGCAACGGAGATATTGCGCATAATCTCTATGTTGTTAGCAAGTTGTACGGCGATGGCTTTGTGGATAGAGTTATAAGAAATGGGGTAGAGACCGCTTGGGGCTTACGTGAAGAAGAGAAGAAACAGCTGTTGAAAGTGATGGATGCCGACTTACACAGATGCTGACGTACACGCTCCACAAGAATATTTATAAAGAATCAGGCTTCTTTGCTTTTCAAGCCACCGTCGCATAACCTGGTATTGCGCTGGTCTTGAAATATCTTTAATAAAGATATCATCAAACAACGGGCGTAAAGCCTGTCAAGCGAACCAGTCCCTCTGGGATTCCCAGTTCAAACGGTTGTTACGCTAACCGGACGCAATGAGCGACATGCGCTCGCATCTGCTCGCTTAGTCCCTCGCGTAATGCCTTGAAAGTCTGGGCGGTGGCGTTTTTTTTTATTGTAGAAATAGTATCAGAACCTGTTTTATTGTTGCGTATGGCTTCGCAATATTTGTGCTAATCCCATAGGGCTATCCCTAGGCATATGAATATAAACATACCTCCAATAACCCATTCCACTCTGATCACCAATAGCCCCTACCTGCCAAGCTTCTCCCACGATTTCTCGTACAAACAGGTATTGTACTCTTTTGTTCCAGGGAGAGCGGTGAAGTTCTGCGGTTAAATCTTCTGATAATCTGTCATCTAAAGGAGAAGAGTGGTTTCCTTTCGTGAAGGTCGGCTCTATAACATCCTTTCTTGGTCTTTTTCTTCCTTGGAAATACGGGCCCACTTCTTCTGGAAGAAAAACATGTAATCCAAACGTTGAGGTTATGGCATATCTGCCCTCCTCTCCAAAGAGGTCGACGGGGAGAGTCCAACTTAAATCTCCCTGACTCAAGACTGCATAGGCAGCACGAAGCAATGGACGAACAGTATCATCAGAAATGGATCTTATTCCAATGGTAGATAAGTGATGGTGAGTCCTGTAGGGATCCTTATATGGGTGATGCTGTGCCATCATCAGTTTGGTCGAGACCATTTATTTAAAGATTGTGGAAGTTCAATGGTTATCTATTCTTTATTGTTGCGTATGGCTTCGCAATATCTGTGCTAAGCCCATAGGACTATCATTAGGCACATGAATATAAGAATAATTCCTATAATCATCTTCCCCCCGATATCCAATAGCCCCCATCTGCCAAGCTTCTCCCACGATTTCTCGTACAAACAGGCATTGTGCTGTCGTGTTCCAGGGAGAGCCGTGAAGTTCTCTTGCTAACTCGTCGAATAATCTGTCATCTAAGGGAGAAGAGCGGTTTCCTTTTGTGTAAGTGGGCTCTGTAACATCTCCTCTTGTTTTTTTTCTTCCTTGGAAATACAGACCTACTTGTTCCGGAAGGAAAACCGCTAATCTAAACATTGAGGCTGTGGCATATCTGCCCTGCTCTCCAAATAGCTCGACGGGGATGGTCAACCTTAAATTTGTCTGGCTCAAGACTGCATAAGCAGCACGAAGTAATGGACGAACAGTATCATCAGAAATCTCTTCTATTTGCCTTGCAGATAAGTAATCGTGTGCCATCATCAGTTTGGTCGAGACCATTTATTTAAAGATTGTGGAAGTTCATGTGTATTTAGTTCCATTAAAATAGTGGCTTGGTCAAGAGGTAAAATTCATTAATAGCTTCGTAAGAAAAGTCTAGTTGCAAGGCTTTCCACTTAAAACTGATGGGAATGTATTCACTTTCATAGTAAGCCTTGCTGAATTTTACGACCTGCCACTATTTTTTTTGTATGGACCTAAATACTTACGGAAGTTCAATGGTTATCCGTTCTTTATTGTCAAAAACGACATTTAGAAGGGATAGAAAATGGTCTTCGTCTAAACTCCAGTAACTCCCCTTCTTCCTAAGAAATTCCTCATCTTGCGGAGCCCTTGATTCTGAAGCTGCCGAATACGCTCTCGGCTTAAATGATACCTTTGTCCCAATTCTTCAAGTGTTTCTTCCTTTCGCCCGGCAACGCCGAATCTGCTTATCACAATATCATATTCAATAGGAGATAAATACCCTAACCCTTCACGGAGGGAGGTAGCAATAGAAGAATCGATAGCCGCTTGTTCCGGATCAACAGCAAGAGTGCGATCGTCAAGGGCAGGATCGCTCCTAAAGACTTCTTCTAAAGAGGTATCATCTTCCTCACTAATCGGTGCTTCTAACGATAGAACTTCACTTTTAGGATCATGGACTGACAAGAGTGCTCTCTCCGCTTCAGACAGGGTGAGCTTGGATTTGAGACCACTATGGTCATTAAAAGCTGCAACTGCTTCACTTACAGAGATGTCATCTTGGCCATAGATCTGCTGTGCTAATCCATAGCCTCTCATAAGATACCGTCTCGCTTCATGTACATGCGTTGGAACTCTCACCGTCAAACCCTTTTCCTCCGTCCCCCGTTTGATTGCCTGGCGTATCCACCACATCGCATACGTTGAAAATTTATTGCCTCTCTCTGGGTCAAACCGTTCCACTGCTTTCAACAAGCCTACGTTTCCTTCTCCAAGAATATCAATAAAAGCCATGCCTGGGTGTCTATACCTCCGAGCAATGGAAACAACAAGCCGTAAATTGGCGTCAGTTACATGATTGCGTTGCTGAAGGTCAGAGCCGTATTCTCTAGGGATAACTCTCCTACCAGGCCGATCGACACGAAGATGGCGCTGATGATGTGGACGACGTCCCGGTTCGACAGCTTCACCATAAATATCATGCAATTGACCAGCTGAAACGTAGAAAGATGTATCTTTCATCGCACTTTCTACTTGGTGCGTCAAATCTCGCTGTTGGCGGGCAGTCAGGATATCCCAAGACACTTCAAACTTTTGGGCAACGCGAGCAGAGACCGGCAAAACTTCTCTCTCCCTAGCTTCCAGCAAGACGCCTCGGGCATATTGACAATATGCTCCTGTAACACGATGCTCCAGTTCCCGTAAGCGAGTAAATTCTTGGCGCTCTCCTTCCGGAGTGAAGAGGGGAATTTCACCTATTCTGCGCAAATATACTGCAACGATATCTTGAGAGGGATCTGGAAGTGAATGGTTGACCATGGGAACATTGACGGATTATACACTATTTATAAATGTTCAGGGGGAGTTTTTACTGAGTGAAGTTTCATAATTTAGGCTAAAGCATTAAAAATAACCTCTGTCTGGTGAGAGTATGCTTATGAAAACTCCGTTGTTGGAAGAAATAGCTCTAGAGCTTGGAAAGAGGACCTTCCCTTGGGAGGAAGCATGGAATGCTACACTTAAAGATTCTCCAACAGAAGCATGGGGACCAGGAAAAATAGGTACGATGTATGGTAGACTGGCTGAAGTAGGGATACAATTAAATCTTCAACAGTTAGCCAGCTCCCTGCCTGGCGTGCAGGTGGTTGATTTTCCTCCACAAGTAACGACCAATAATTATCGTTTTCAAAGAGCCAGAGACGGCAGGGTTTTAGTGTATCATAGAGAAGGGCCAAGAGATCCGCTAATGGATTTGGATGCTGTTTTTCTGGCTGGAGAATTGCCTGTTCTGGCTGAAGTAAAACTAGGTTCAGGAAAGACTACAGCAGGCGCTTCACGAAAAGGGGGTAGAGGCATTTCTTCAGCACGCCTTTCCTACCACCTCAATCCTGAACGGATAGCTGCTGTTCTTAGCCCGTTGGAAGAATATTTTAATTCTAAATATTGTGGCTGCCTGGTTGTTGTCCCTCCAGAAAACATTCGCCCAAATTCTCCCATTCAACAAGAGTTTATGGCAAACGGAGGCATCCTAGTACCTTTTTATTATTCGCGACAGAGTTATCAACAGAAAATAGCGGAACTCGTTGCTGCAAAGAAGTAATGCCTTTTATCTTAGGATTAAGAGCTAATCACAATTCATACTCCCTTTGCAGGCCTTCTGCCTGATGACGGAATTGTTCCATTTTCATGAGCAATAATGCTTTAATCTTATCCAAGCCCCAACTGTTTCCTTTGAGATCTAGATCTGTAAGTATTCCTCGGTTTGTCTCTATCCTTTCAATGCAATCTGCTACTAATTTCCGTGCTTTGCGTTTCTCCTGTACCATAGATGGACCGCGAGCTTTGGCAAAACGCCGACGCTGCTTCTCGAGAGTATCCATCCCTCGCTGTATATTATCTGCTTGCAGAATAAAATGCTGTGCAAAATGGACGTTTCCTGCTAATATTCTTATGTCTTGAGAAAACCTCTTTTCTTCTCCGTAGACTCCCTTGTACAAGGATTTTGCCAGTTCATGAGCTTGTGATGCTAAAACAGCTCCCGTAGAAAGGTGTTCCCGATCGAGGCTTGTCGAGTGAAAAACAGAATCATAAAGTGATCTGGTAGCATCGTTCATCGCCGTGAGCAAGGGCTCTGCCCAACCAGTCAAAGCAAGATACAGATTCTCTTGCTGTTTTTGATATCGCTGCAGGCAAACATAGCCTTTGTCATGAGCTCTCTTAAAGTCTGACCTTATTCTCATGATCCTCTCTGCTGTTTGAAGAATTGCTGCTCGTTCTGCTTCGACTAAAGGGAGAAATTCTTTGTACAATTCTTTGTACTTTTGATTACTATCTGAAGCCTGTCTTTTGATTTTGTCTAACGTGGTCGAAGAGGCAATTTGAATTCTAGCCTGGACAGCATCCATTTTGGAAAGAAGATCATCCCTCACTCGAGCATAGGCGACACGTTCAGCTTCTGTGGGAGCGACGGCCTTGTATTCGGTGGCGGAAGCTGCTCCACGGTCAGGATCAAAACTCGTGCGGACAAAGTACGGACCTTCCAAGGTTCGCTCAATGGATCGACGATTTCTTCCTTGACTTTGAAACTCTGTCAATAACTCATCTATGCTTGGTTCTCCCAAGTGTTCAAATACATCGTTAAGATCGTCGCTGTCTATGCTAAACATGGCTGCAATATCCCTATCTGTCCCATACAACGGCATTCTAGAAGACCCCTGCCGAACGTATAATCTTGCTTCAGGGTCATTTCCAGCTAAGGTATAAGAGATGATGATCGGACCTTCAAGATAGATCTTTTCTAAATCCTTAGGCTGTTCAAGTTCCACTCCCATCGCAAAACGCATTTCCATAAACTATTTTTGAAGGGCAAATTTATAAATCTTGACGTGAAAATTGTTGTGAGAAGAAGTTTGTGGAGCCAAAAAGAATCCTTTAAAGCCCCTCCTCTCCATATCCCATGCAAGAGATACATTTTCCAAAACCAAAACTGCACCTCTTTGTCTGCGTCAACGAACGTCAGAAAGATCATCCTACGCCAAGCTGCGGCCCGAGAATCAAGCCGGAAGATGTCAAAGAGTTGAAGCGCTGGTTAGTCAGCCAGGGCTTAGCTGGAACAGTCTACTGCACCAAAGCGCAATGCTTAGGTTTCTGTAATCCAGACCATTCTGTTGCTGTTCTTTATCCAAAAGGAAAATTTGTGAAATATATTAGCATCGAAGAATTGAAAGGATTGATTATGTCAGAATTAAAGTGACATCTCGTCATTCAGAAAACATTTAACAAAGAACCTTCAACAGCTAGGCACTTCTTCCACAATAAGAGCCTGATCAGGGCATATTTCAACAACACCTTTCAAAGGAACTTTTGGCGAAATCTTCAATTGCCGGATCTGCCCAGCTTCAGCAGGAAAAGGTATTTTCCCGACGTAACTTCCTGCCTTTCCTAGCTTGGCATCATCCAGTTCTATCGTCTCTGCCTTCTCCATGCCGATGATATTAATGATCAGCCCTTCCACATTGACGTTCACTCCGTTCTCTACCGTAAAACGTACGTGAGTTCCATCATAACAATAATCACTCTTTCCAGAAATTTCTGCAAACAGCAAGCCTACTTCAATCGGACAGACTGCTTCTTCTTCCACTTCCGCTCTTCCCATGCTCATGACTACTACGCCTACTGCTACCGCAAACGAAAGAAGCATGACACTAGCCATGATCGGCGTAACCCCTTTTTTATTTCTCTCCTTACTATACAGTTTTTTTAGCGATATCATTTTTTATTCTTCTGTTGCTTTAAATGCTGTTTCAGATGTTGAACGCTATGAATCTCTTTATTTTTATGGAAAACACTTTTTACCCTATGGATAGGAATGAATGTTTCGCCGTGCTTGTCACGCATGACTAAAAAAGAATCATGCTCTATCTTCGCTAAATTGGAAGCATTCACCTGAAGATGCTTTCGCTGGATCTTATCATAATAGTTGATGTTAAATTGGTGCTTGAAAGGGTGTTTGCTGACGTGATGCAGCAATAATAACTGTTTATTTCCTGTATCTTCCGCTCCGAACTGTTTTACAAATAATCCTGACGAGCCTAGCATCGCTATTCCTACAATAAGGCTTACCCAGTAGTTGCTGATGTACGGCAAAGAGCCAAGACCGTCCCATATCCCCGCCCAGAAGAGAACTACTCCTACCACTCCAAACAAGGACCAAAAGTACTTGGTAAATATTCGTTGTAGATCCATCATAGCCTCCAGAAGGTCTTGCCTTCATGGATGATTTCTGTTACTCTATGCCCTGGGATGAAAAATTCTTGCTTAACTCCTTTTCCTCTCTTTAAGATGATGCTTTGCTTTTCGATCGAGGCAATTTCTGAAGCATTGATTAAAATATCTTTCTTCAGGTGCTCATCATGATACTTCAGCTTGAACTGCTGTCGATGAGGATGGCTGACAACAATCCTTAACATTTTCTTGATAGACTTGTCGAGGTTGCCCAGAGGATCAAATTCCTTAAATATTAAACCGGAAAACGTCAGCATGCTTAACCCTAATGACAAAGCCACCCAAGAATCTCCCAGATAAGGGATTTCATAAAGCCCTTCCCACAATCCTTTCCAGACAAAGATGACGCCGATAGCTACAAACAATGACCATAAAAAATGCTTATCTTGTTCTCTTAGTATCATCTGCCACCTTTTTTAAGAACAGTCCGATGGAAAATATCTTGCTCTCTATCCAAATCGCTACTATTCTTCTTTCTCCAAAGACCAAGAGCGTATTTATACTTTATGGTAATGATGTAACTACTATTTGGTAGTTTAAAAACAAAAAGTTTATAAAACAAACAGCCTCCTTATGATGAAAATGGACATATCTACCAGGCAGATAGCGGGAGCAGTTGCTGGAGTTTTTGCTCTAGGGTATATTGCTGGTGCGGTCATTCATGGTGGAGATGCTGCTGCTCCTGAAGGGCAGGAGCCGGCATTGGAAAAGATGGTGCAGGATGGCTCTTCTCTAGATTTGGCAGCAGACGCTTCAGCTGATCCTCCTCAAAAAAAGCCTCTTTCAGCACCAGGTCCCCTCACAGAATACAAGCAGTTTGAACGGCAGCAAAGGGATGTCCTGTATTCTGCTATCTCTCGTGATGCTTCATTCTGGAATATTTTAGGATTATTGGAAGAAAAGGTATCTCATTTGGATAAATTTCATCCTCCTCAGAGAAAAACAGTTGGTTTCATGGAGTACTTTTTTGACAGAAGAGGTGTTTTTAAAGGTCTTTATACTTTTGATGGCACTCTTCAATCTCTCCAAGGCTTCAAGGAGTATTGCAAAAGCGTTTCTGATAAAGCTAATGAGTTAAAATTAGATGAACAAGAGCGACATGGGGGTGAATGTAATTCTGACCGATTAGTGAGTGTCGTTTATGACAGCATCAGAAATCCCACAGAGCATGATCTCCAGATAGCCTATCGCCTGTTAAAGAAAATGCCGAATTTCATCGTGTCTGGGCTTACAGAAAGAATTGAAGCTGCCGTCCAGGAAGCAGATAGTTTATTCGCTAAGGAAGCTGATGGCATGCTGCCATTATTCCTGGCAAAAATAGGGGATGGATATTATACTCCCTTTCCAGAGGATAAATATACCGTATTACCTATAAAACGAAGTGATCAAGGGGATCTTCTTAAAGCGGAAACAGTATTATGGCAAATGGTATTGCCTTTGGATGGAGAGCGTATGTCTCCCTTCGGGAGATACTTATTCAGGAGAGGACCGAGATTTACCCATAACCTCCAGATAGTACTTACTGCTCCCCGAGAAACTGAACAAGAGTTTGTAAGATATGCTAGTGACAATATAAGATTATCTCGTTAAAGAACATCATCATTCAACGTTCATCAAAAAAGGTGAGCCTCATGGACACGTTTGAACTAAAAAAAGAGCAGCTGAGAATGGCGCAAAAGATCATCCTGCAGGATGGTTTTGATAGAGTTAAGACTATTGGAGGAGTGGAATGCGTCGTTGTCGGAAATAATGTCCTGGCTTGTGTTGTCGTCTGTGAATATCCTTCTCTGAAATTTATCGAAAAGAAAACATACCTTTTGCCGGATCCTCTTCCTTTCATCCCTGGATTTTCTGCCTATCGAGAAATGCCAGCCATGGTTGAGGCATATAATCTCTTGGAGCAGGAGCCAGACGTTTTGCTGGTGAAAGGCGAAGGGATCATCCATCCACGCAAGATAGGGATAGCTTCTCATTTGGGTTTAGTGTTGAACAAGCCGACGATCGGCGTGACGGAGAAGCTGCTTTTGGGCAGGATAGAACAGGGAAAAGTGTTTGTTGGCCCAGAAATTCTTGGTTTTGAAGTAATTACGAGAGAACACGCAAAGCCGTCGTATATCTCTCCCAGCCATCTGATGTCGTTAGGCTCTTGTTTGAATATCATCAAAAATTCCCTCCTCTTTCCTCATAAGATGCCGGAACCATTACATTTAGCGCATAAGATCGGGAAGAAGCAAGTGCATGACCTTTTGAAGAAAGACGATCATTTACTGACATCAACAACAGATGTAAAGAAGCAATCCTCTGATGCCATTGCGAGTGTTCATCATGAACTATATTGATGAACTTCAGAAACCAGGGCATGTGTATCATGCTACGGCAATATGGCGAGTTGAATCTATTTTAGAGCAAGGCTTAAGGGTAGATTTAGGAAAAAAAACTAAAGAAGGAAGGCCATACCAATGCCTCAGTTATTCTTTAAAAACGGCATTAGAGATGGCAAGAATCACCAATGAAACCGTAATGAGATCCTCTGGAATATGGGTATTAGGAGCCATGGGGTTTGCAACATATATTTTGCCGAGAGAAACACTTCATCATTTGGATGAAGATCCCGGCCTTCACGGCGGATTGATTACGTACAGAGACTTTCCAGCAGGAAGTATCGATCAGGTTATTGTTGCAAACTTAAGGGAGGAAAAACCGGATTATACAGTCCAACGAATATGCGAGGCAAAACAACCAGTTATAGATGTCCAACACCTACGATATTTAAGAGACGGATCTTTCATACCTATCTAATAATGGATAACCTTACTCATTTTACAAACTCCACATTATCCATATCTTTAAATTCTTTATCCCCTGTAAGAAATCGCATATTTTTGTTTTCTGCCATAGCATATCCCAGTGCATCGGCATACGAAATATTCTTCTTTTGGAATTTTAGCTTAAATGAAGCAGCGGCAAATAGGTAGTGGTCTTCAATGGGTAAAATAAATGAGGCAAATTCGTAAAAATACTCTTTTGCAGTTATCTCATCATATCCTTTGAGCAAAATATAAAATAATTCATAGAGGTTTAAGATATTCGTATGCAGTTCCTGTTCAAGATAAGGCTGATAAGATCTATTTCCTTTTATGATCTCTACCATCGCATAAGTATCACAGAAAAATTTCATTTTGCCCATTCTTTTCTGGCTTCATCCTTCATCTTTTGAGGGTCAATCTTCCAATCTTTTAAACTGCCAAATACCTCTTTTACAGAATGCTTCTTCCTTATTTCAATTATTACTTCCTCCCCTTCATGGAGATGTTCTGCATGGACTACCTGTTTAGGCACAACTACTCCTAAAGAGCTTCCCCAACTTTTAAGCGTGGTTTTTGTAATCATAATAGTTAGATATTATATCTAATATTTAAACATTTCTTGTTTTTGTATGAATGAAAAGTTTCTAGCCGACATCATATTCATTCAAGCCATTGCGCCTCAACTACATTCTGCTTAGCCTCGACAACAATAACCTTTATAAATGGAAAATAAAACCTTTCCCTATCTATAAAGAGCGGGATGACATGACTAAAATAAACCGGATAACGATCCATGGATTCAAGAGTTTTGCCCAAAAGACCGATATCCCTTTTGACAACAAATTTAACTGCATCCTTGGCCCTAATGGATCTGGCAAGAGCAACGTCGGAGATGCCTTATGCTTCGTTCTAGGAAGAATTTCCGCGAAATCGATGCGAGCCGAGAAGGCAGCCAATCTTATCTTCAACGGTGGAAAAGCCAAGACTCCTGCCACTAAAGCTTATGTCGAGATTGCCTTTGATAATACTTCTAAGATCTTTCCGGAAGATGCTCCCGAGATGGTCATCAATAGGACGATTTCTGCTGATGGTAATAGTACCTATCGCATCAACGGGAAGAAAAAAACAAGGACGGAAGTTATTGATCTGCTGGCATTTGCTAAAATCAACCCGAATGGGTATAATATCATCCTGCAAGGAGATATCACTCATTTTGTAGATATGTCTTCCCTCGAGAGAAGGCAAGTCATCGAAGAGATCAGTGACGTTTCAGCGTATGAAGACAAGAAGCATAAGGCTACCTTAGAGCTTACGAAAGTTGAAGAGAAACTGAATAATGCTGAAATTATCCTGAAGGAGCGCCGTGTTCATCTGCGAGAATTAAAAAAAGACCGTGATCAGGCGATGCAGTATAAGGAAGTTAAAGATACTATCGACAGCCATAAAGCTACATTTCTCCATTTGCAGATCACTGACCGTGACCAGATCAGGGCAAAGTATGATACTGAAATCAAAGGAAGTCAGGAGAAGATCTCCCTAGCAGAAAAAACGATTGCTGAATTGAAGAAGGAAGTAGAATCCTGCAAAGCGAACATTACGGAGATCAACAAAGAAATTGAGAAGAAAGGAGAGAAGGAACAGCTAAAAGTCCATCGTGACCTAGAAGATCTGAAAGTGGAATTGGCGAAAGAGAAGACAAGGATTTCTACATTGAAAGATGAGATCAATAAGATTAAGCAGAGAAAGGACCAATTTTCGCAGGAGCTTCATGATCTGGAAGGAAAAGCGGCTTCATCTTCCCATATTCAAAAAGAATTGCAGCAAAAACTCAGCCAGAAACAGAAAGAGCTGCAGGATGTAGAAGGAAAGATTCTCGAATTCAAGAAAAAAAATAAGATTGAAACATCTCAGGAATTGGAACAGGATATTGAAGGGAAAGATAAATTGATCGAGCAGAAGCAGGAGGAAGCCCAGGCGTTACGCCAATTGCAACAAGAGCTGCTTCGGGAAAAAGACAAGCTGGAATTTCAGCTGCAAACACTAGATGAAAAAATAGTCAAAGTCAAGGAAGTAGAGAAAGAAAACAAAGAGCAAGTTGCCAAGCTTCAGAAGATGAAGACGCAATTTAAAGATGCTACCTTGAGGTTAAATCACCTTCTTGACCAAGACAGCAGTTTTGCTGCTCAGATGGCAAATGCCCGGAAGACATTTCAAGATATGCAACAAAGACAGATCGAATTGAACGCGAAATCCGCATCATTCCAAGCAGGATTGGACAGCAATTTGGCCATCAAGAGTATTTTAAGCAACAAGAAGAAATTCAAAGGAGTTTATGGGACGGTTGCAGAATTAGGGCAGGCGAAGAAGCAGTATGCTTTACCACTGGAAAGAGCAGCAGGAAGCAAGATGCAGCATCTTATCGTTGATGATGACAAGACTGCTGCGGAATGTATCAGTTACTTAAAGTCAGAGAAGCTGGGCTCGGCTGCCTTCATCCCCTTGAATAAGATCAAAGCTGCTGACATCAGCGATGAAGATAAGAGATTATTGAAACAGGAAGGGGTGCATGACTTTGCCCTTCAGCTCATCAACTTTAAGCCGCAGTTCAAGAAAGCATTTTCTTATGTTTTCGGGAATACATTAATCGTTGAAAATTTAGATATTGCCAGGAAAGTGGGCATCGGCAGGATAAAGATGGCTACCTTAGACGGCAGCACAACCGAAGGCAGTGGGGTTATGAGGGGTGGCTTCTTTAAGAAATCTGCCATTGGCTTCCAGGAAGAAGAATCTCTGGAAAAGCTGGAGAAGATGGAGAAGCAGATCAATGATGCGCAAAATGTCATATCTTCCTTGCAGACAACACGAGATGCCAATGAGCAGGAAATTTCCTCGTTAAGGAACCAAAAGGCAGAGCTGGAAGGGGAGATCATTAAGTTAGAGAAAATTCTTCACTTAGATACTGATGACCTGAAAGCTACCCAGGAATATAAGCAGGAATTGCAGGAAAAACTGAAGGGAACAGATAGTAAGCTGCAGGACTTGCAGAAAACAGTATCTTCATTAAACAAAGATTTGGCTGATCTAAAATCAAAGAAGCAGATGCTCCGCTCTCAAGTAAGCGAATTACGAAATCCTCGCTTGCTTGCCCAGCTTAGCGCCTTTGAAGACTCGAAGCGGCAATGCCGGGAAGATCTCTTGCGCTTAGAAGGAGATATGAAATCTGCATTGACAGAATCACAAGGCATCATCGCTCCGGAACGGGAGAAAATTCATGAGATCATGAAACAGCATGATAAGGAAGAGAAAGGATTTAATCTGGAAATAGGCAACTTGATGGTCAGCATCGGAAAGAGAGAGAAAGATCTTGCTGAAAAAGAGAAAGAGAGCAAGGAATTTTATTCAAAATATCATGGCTTGTTCAACGAACGGGAGAAATTAAGCAATGCCATGAATAAGCATGAGCATGAAATTGAGAAAGAGCGGGAAAAGATGCGTACCATGGAGCGAGAGATGAACCTTACTTCTTTAAGGAATGCCGAAGTTAAGGCAAAATTGGCTGGCCTGCAAGAAGAGTTTAACCGCTATAAGAACGCTACTATTCTCCAAAATAAGACTGTGGAGCAATTGGAATCAGAGATCAAGAAGGCCGAGCAGATCCTCTCTCAGATGTCTGCCGTTAACTTGAAGGCTTTGGAAGTGTATGAAGAGATCGAAAAAGAATTTAATAAGCTGGTGGAGAAGAAAGAGAGCTTAGAGAAGGAAAAGACTGATGTCTTGACAATGATGAACGAGATTGAAACAAGGAAAAAAGAGCATTTCATGAAGACCTTTGAAAGAGCAAATGAGAATTTCCAGAAGATATTTAACACGTTATTTACAAAAGGCAAAGCTCACTTGCAGTTAGATAATCAAGAGAAGCCCTTTGATGACGGTTTAAGCATCAAAGTCAGGCTTTCTGGCAATAGGTTTATGGACCTGAAATCTTTATCTGGAGGAGAGAAAACGTTGACTGCCTTATCGTTTATTTTTGCTATCCAAGAGTATCAGCCAGCTTCCTTTTACATCTTAGACGAGATCGATGCTGCTTTAGATAAGAAGAATGCCGAAACGTTGTCTCAACTCATTAGAAATTATTCCTCCCGGGCGCAATATATCTTGATTTCCCACAATGATGCCGTCATTTCTGAAGCAGATACCTTATTTGGCGTAAGCATGCTTGATGGTGTCAGTAAGATCACCAGCTTGAAGATTTGAGGATTTAGATTAGATTGTTCTATTAGTGGTAGATCGTATGCAGATTTGAAGCAGATTTGAAGCTAAGAAAGGTGATACGATCAGTAATAAAAGAGAATAGTATCAATCATAAAAGAGAGAGTGACATCTGTTTTTGATTAGTATACTGCTCAAGAGGAAAATATATATACTTCTTATCTCCTGTTCGCGTCCATGAAAGGAGTTTCAGATGTCAAGGCGCAGTGCAGGATATGTGGCAGGTCAACGGCTGCATCCGAATTTAGGATGAGTGTTAACCACCGGATGATGGTCTGCCCCTTGTGTTTTTCTGGAAAGACAGCAGCTGAACAGGAAAAGAAAAAAGTTCAAGAAGTGAAGAGACCTGCCGGTTGGGATGAAGTTGATGAATATTTGGCAAAAAATGCCCGTAGAAAGGATCAGGAGGTATCATCTTTTACCCCTATTGCTGGTTCTTCCTTGCTCAAGTATAAATGTCCAGAATGTGATTATTCTACGAAATATGATCCTGATAAAATGGTTCCCGGCAGATGCCCCTATTGCGGCGCTTTGATCAAGGCGAAAAGGTCGTTTTAAGGTATTTGACGTTGGAGGTCACTTTCTTCCCATTCCTTAAAGAACTGCTGCAGGTACTGTTCCATGAATTGATGCCGCTCTTCCGCCATCTTTCTGCCTGTTTCTGTGTTCATCAGGTCTTTCAGCAGCAATAGCTTTTCATAGAAATGATGGATGGTGGAATCTCCTCCATGCTGATATTCTGCAAAGCTTTTGTAATCTCTGACGATCCCCTCAGGATTATAGAACGGCCTTTTTTTATATCCTCCGTAAGCAAATGTCCTGGCAATACCTATTGCTCCTAAGGCATCTAATCTATCCGCATCTTGGACAACCATCGCTTCTTTGCAGCTGAAGATTCGCTTGCTTTTATTTCCTTTAAAAGAGATCTCTTTGATGATGATAGCAATTTTTTCTGTTATCTTTTGGCTAACAGACAACGAAGTCAAGAATTCTCTGGCTTTTCTCGGACCGATCTCTTCATCTCCTCCATGAAACTTCCAGTCGGCAATATCATGCAGCAAGGCAGCAAGCTGTACGATAAAGATATCTGCTTTTTCTTTCTCCGCAATTTTCTTTGCTAAACTGCATACTCTAAAACAGTGCCAATGGTCATGGCCGGAAGTGTCTTGAGCAAGCTGCTCTGTTACAAATTCCCTTGCTTTTTGAAGGATAAGTTCAGTATTCATCTTCATTGCGGCAATCTCCTACCCTTTGATCACAAGATAATCCATATGCTGAACAGGGCTTGATGGAAATATCATAGCCACTAGGGTCTTTATTTGCATAATCTAAACATTCCTGGCAGCAGTCATTATTGATAGTCCCCGTATCATCACTCCCCTTATCATTCTCCTTGGAACTGCATCCAGTGATCATTGCTAGTAAAGAAACAACAGCCAGCACCATGATCAGCCGGATAATCACTTTTTGTCTCATAGCTATTCTCTAAGACTAGATTATTTAAAGGTATTTCTTCGCTTTCTCCATCAATGGCAGAACAGCAAGGACTTCTTCTTTAGTCATCCTTCCTAACTTTGCAAACGATAATTCTCCTTCCGCATTCTTGTTCTGCCTGCTGATCTGCAGCTTTGCTGTTCCTTCATTATACGAAAATACAGCTACCGTAACCACACTTCGGTTAAAGGTAACAGACTCTGAAAATAATTCTTTATCCAAATTTTTATCAAATCCTGCCATTGTTATTCACCACTCTTAAAAATAAGCGGTTCTTTTAAAAATCTATTGTACTCTTTGCTCTTTTCCCTGGTTGTTGATTCCACTGTTCCCCTCAACCGCATATGTTGGCAGGAATGATTTATAGTAATACTGGCCAAACTCCATCATCATAAACGTTTCAATCAAATCTTTAAACTGCTCTCGGATATCCCTGATGACTTTCCGCAATCGCAGCTGATCTAGTGACTCAATGTCAATTTCCATCGTCCAATCACCTATCGTTTTGTGTACTTGGACTATTTCCGGCGTGCTCAGGAGAAAGTGCATCAACTGCTCCTCCCGCTGTTCGCTGAGGTTGTGTAATTTTAAGAAGAGGCGCTCTTTGATAATTCCTAGATGAGTATGGCTGAGAAGATATTGAAAGCCCCGAAGAACTTTTCGCTGCTGCAATCCTTTCCAGAGCATCATCACTGTTTTGATATTCAAATGACATTTTTCTGCCAGAGTTGTCAGGCGCAGAGTTGGATCTTCAATCAGAAAATGAAGAATGCCTAATTCTCGCTGATCCCATTGCTCAGGCACTCTATCGCCGCCGATGACAATACTAATCCCCATGTCCTTGACCATAGATTTATTTTTAAGTAAATACCATTTTGGATAGATATGGCTGACAATGTTCAGAATGACCTTATAATTGTTCAATGCCGGAATTTCAGTAACGATACGGCACAGCTCTTTATGAAAACGTGATGGATTTGGAACGCACATCTCTACGACTAAATCATATTCCCCTTCCAATTCATAAGCAGCAACCACGTATTGGTTAGCACGCAGATGGCGAAGGATCCTCTCTTTCTCCTGGCTGCTGAAGTATCCTCCCTTAAAGTAAACCCGAAATAAAAGCAGGCCAAAGTACGAATAATCGATGATAGCAAATGGCTGGAAGAGCAGCCCTTCTTTCTTCATCATCCCCTGCGTATATTTCACTAACTGCGGGCTCTTTTTTACTGCCAAGGCAATATTGTTTATTCTGGCACGAGCATTTTCTGAGGATAAAAAGAGAATATCTAGGTCTTTTTTGATCATGCTCT